>JAFLUE010000099.1 GCA_022508945.1 Oscillospiraceae bacterium | reverse complement strand
TTATCAGGGAGATCCCTCCTCTCGGTATCGTAAAATATTGTTTAGTTTTTTAAGCTGTGGCCTACTTATAAAAGCCCAATGTCATATATGTGTAATATGCTTTGAAATCAAACCATATCCGAACTGTTTGCTCTGCTTGTTATATTGCCTGTTCCAACTGTATCAGAGCCTTTTCAAGCGTTTTTTGCGGACAGGCAAGCACAACACGCTGAAATAACTCGGATCTTTCTCCGAAAATATGTCCCGCGTCCAGCCAGAGCTTCGCTTTGTTGATTACAAGGTCGTTAAGCTCACGTTTTGAAAGCCCCGACCCCGAGCAGTCCAGCCACGCGAAATAGGTTCCCTCCGGCTCTACAAGCTTTATTTTTGGAAGCTTTTCATTAATAAAATCGCGAAGATAATCGAGATTGCCGCGAAGATATTTTTTGCACTCCGACAGCCATTCTCCGCCGCTTTCATACGCTGCCTGAGCCGCGACCAAGCCGAGAGCGTTAAGCTGAGAATATCCGCTGCGGTCAATTTCTTTTCGGAATTTCCGTCGGATCTCGTCGCTTTGTATCCAGATGTTTGAAACCTGTAAGCCCGCTAAATTAAAGGTTTTGCTCGGCGCGGTGCAGATTATGGAGCGTTCCGCAAACTTCGGACAAGCATTTGAAAAAACCGTGTGCGGATGTTCGGAAAAAGCGAGATCGCAGTGTATCTCGTCCGACACGACCAAAACATTGTATTTCCCGCAGATCTCGCCGATTTTTTGCAGTTCCGATTTTGTCCAGACGCGCCCGACGGGATTATGCGGAGAACAGAGGATAAACAGTTTCACATTGTTTTCGCGTATCTTTGTTTCAAAATCCGAAAAGTCTATCTCGTAGTGTCCGTTATTGTATAACAACTCGTTCTCAATAAGACGGCGGTCGTTGTCACGAATAACCTCGTAAAACGGATAATAAACGGGCGGCTGAATAAGTATGCTGTCGCCCGGCTCTGTCAGGGCGCGGACAGCCATTGCCAGAGCGTACACCACACCGGGAGTTTTTACAAGCCATTCGGGTTTTGTTTCCCAGCCGTAACGCTCTTTAAACCAGCCTGAAACGGCGGCGTAATACTCGCCCTTCACCTCGCTGTACCCGAAGATACCGTGTTCCACCGCTTTATGAAGCGCGTCTAAGACGGGCTTCGGAGCGGGAAAATCCATATCCGCCACCCACAGCGGAATAACATCCGACGGTCTGCCGCGTTCTGCCGCGAAATCAAATTTCAGGCTGTTTGTGTTTCGGCGGTCAATAACAGTATCAAAATCGTAAGCTGACATAATCAGTCCTCCAATGCCTGCGCTAAATCTGCAATAATGTCCTCCGCATTCTCCAAGCCGACAGAGATCCTCAACAGAGTTTCGTTTATTCCAAGCCGTTGTTTCATATCGTCGGGAACATCCGCGTGTGTCTGTATCAAAGGATAGGTAATAAGCGATTCCGTGCCGCCGAGACTCTCCGCGAAAATCACGAGCCTTACCTTTTCCAGTACCCGCCGCGCGGTTTCTTTGTCGATAACATAAAAGGAGATCATGCTCCCCGTGCCACGTGCCTGAGCCGCGTTTGTTTCATAGCCGGGGTGGTCTTTTAGTCCGGGATAGATCACCTTGGTTACCTTCGGGTGAGTTTCAAGCCATTCCGCGAGTTTTTTTGCGTTCTCCTGCTGACGCTCCATACGGACGGCGAGGGTCTTTATCCCGCGCATTACAAGCCAACTGTCAAAGGGCGAGAGCGCCGCGCCCGTGGTCTTGGAGAGCAGGTGTATGCGGCTTGAAAGCTCCTCGTCTTTAACGCATACAAAGCCCGAGATAGTATCGTTGTGACCCGAGAGAAATTTACTGCCGCTGTGTATCACGATATCCGCACCGAGCGAAAGGGGATTCTGAAAATACGGCGAGAGAAAGGTATTGTCCACGATCAGAAGCAGACCGTTTTCACGCGCGAGCTGAGCGCATTTTTTGATATCCGTTACCCGCATGGTCGGGTTGCTCGGCGTTTCAATGTAAATTGCCTTTGTATCATGAGTGATCGCGTTTGCGGTATTGCGCGGATCTGTGGTGTCAACATAATCAAAAACCAGACCGTTTTTCCTGCTGACAAGATTGTGTAAGCGAACCACGCCGCCGTACAGATCCTCGGAGCAGACGATCCTGTCGCCTGGGGAAAACAGCTCAAAAACGGCGCTTGCCGCCGCCATTCCCGAGGTAAAAGCAACTGTACCCGCCGCACCCTCAAGCGAGGACACGACCTCTTCCAGCCGACGGCGTGTAGGATTGGATTCCCTCGTGTAGTCGAAGCCGCTTTTATTATGTCCCGGTTCGATATGAGAAAACGAGGCTGTCTGATATATCGGAAAGCTGATGGGGCGGTTTCCGTCATTCAAAGAGGATCGAGTATCTCCGTGAACGCATCGTGTTTCAATTTTGCTGTTCATTTTTTATCTCCTTGGCTTCTTAAAATTATTCTGTATCGGAATTAACGCTGATTAGTTTTATTTCACGGTATGTTTACATTTTAACTGAAATTTTTACAATAGTCAATAAGAAAACGTGATAACGATGTCACGAAACTATCTCTTCATTAGTGGATAGCAATATAAAATAGGCGTTATTTTTAAAAATAACGCCTTGTTTTGGGTTTTGTTATGCAAATTATGATATCGTTGTCACTGATTTTATGCCTTGATTAAAAGGGCTTGTTAAAAATATTATTCAAAAACCGCCCTAAAGGAACGATTTTCGTGATAACGTAATCACCAAACAACAGGCAGACAGAAGTCTCCCTAAGCTTGCAAAAAACGCCAAGGCGTTTTTTTGACGGATTTATTTAAAAAGAAATTTCAAAACCGCGCAGTGCGCCTTCGGCGCTGCGCTAACAAATCGACGCGTATGAGACAGCTCATACGCGTCGATTGTTTTTGAAATTTCGCGTCTGACTATTGCGATATTTTTTAAGGATAACATACAGACTGAAGCAGACAGAAGTCTCCCTGAGGATTTATCATATGTAGTATTCCGGCTCGTTCAGCTCATTGATCGGTCTTACGCTTTCCCGTATCATAAGCGTTCCTTCCATTTCAAAACGCGATATATTTTTGTGACCGCCTGCTATTCTGTCCAGCAGCAAAATCAGCGCAAACCTCGCCATTTCATCTTTGGGCAGCGATATGGTTGTAAGCATCGGCTTTGTATACTGTGCCTCGGCAATATCATCGCTCGAGATGACCGACGGCGCGTAAAAGCGTTTTCCGCGCCTGTTCATCGCCTTTAACATTCCGATCGCGAGAATATCATTCGCACAGTAGATCGCCGTCGGCGGATCGCTGAGATTTGAAAAATATTCCATCGCCCTTATGCCGTGTTCCTCGTTGGCGGTCGTATCAAAAATATAGTCGATATCGCTTTCCGGATTAAAACGTGACACAGCCGACTGATATCCCGCAAACCGTGTTTCATTATGGCAGTCGCCGACATACCCTATCTTACTGTGACCGAGCTTCACCAGATATTCAATAGCTGTCATCGCGATTTTTCTGCCGTCACACAGAACCTCATCTACCTCGTAATTTGTGGAATTACGGTTTATCGAAACGATATTTTTTTCGCGGCGTTTGAGCGCCTTAAGTCCTTTCGTACAGCACTTTCCGATAATGATAAGACCGTCGGATCTCCGTTTGCTTTCGTCAAACATTTCGTTTACAACAGCGTCCATATCCTCGGACAGGCAGAACCTGTCGTCCGAGAATTCGGTTCGATGCCACGCGTTGAGAATAATGCAGTTGTTTCTGCGAATTTCTATTTCGACCAACCGCACCACCTCGCTGAAAAACGGATCGTTTTCCTCGTGTGTCATACGCGTCAGAAGAATATTGATGTAATATACCTCTTTTTTGGAGGGGCAGCCTGTTTTAAGATTCCGCGCCGCCTCATTCGGAACATAGTTTATTTCCCGCGCCGCCTGTAAAATACGCTCACGCATTTTCTCCGAAGAGCATCTGTGGTTGGGATTGCTCAAAACTCTCCCCACCGTAGACGGCGACGCGCCTGTCATTTCGGCAATTTTTTTGATCGACACTATATCACTCCCTAAAGCCTATCAAATAAATATGTTTCATATATATTGTAACAGAAATCGATCTGTTTGTCAATAGAAAATAACAGCACGACAGTTTAAATTTTACCGCGCTGTTATTTCCAAAGGAAAAACCAGGTTTGAATCATCTGTCGGATCGTTCTCGGTCTCGTTTCACTTTGCAAACAGCTCTATATTCTTTGTCACGGGCGCGCTGAGATCATATGCTTTTATGCAAGCCTCGTCGGTATACCGGCCCTCGAACACTTATAGCCGCTGCGGGTGGAATCCTCGGGCTTTGTAACCGCTTCGCCGTCCTAAACGCTGATGTCCGCAATATCCGAGCCGCCATTGCTGTTGAACCTGACTGTATACGCGATCAGAAGCTTGCCCGTCGCGGGATCGTACACAGCGCCGCCTTCGGGAGCGGTGGAGCTTTGTCCGTTATTGTTTGTGACAACAGTACCCTCTGGAACATATACCTTGCCGTCTGCCTGAGGCTCGAGCGTTCCGTTCTCGGGAACGTTCAATGTGCCGTTTCGCCCGATACGCACGGAGCCAATCTTTGATTTGCGTATGAGCGAGGGCATGGAGATCATAATAAACGCTATGCGTTTATCATATTTAAATATTTTTTGTCAAAATGTTATGTCATTTTATGTGTTCACTTGTCAAAGACTCGCTTCAAAAACGCGATGTGTCTCTCAGACGCTTCACTTCCGATCGTGGGCTGTTCCGTTTTTGCGCCCGAAATGAAATTGCCCTCAATCCGTATAAAACCATGCATAAAGCAAGACCACCTACCGTTGTCTGAACCATGAGGGTTCGGATTTCGATAGGTGATCCGGAAATTCAAATTAAAATCCCCCAATAACAACACACATTAACTTCGGCGGGGTAAATACGCGATCAGATCACTTTTGATAAAAACTCCTGCAAACGAGGATTTTTCGGGTTCTCAAAAAACTCCTTGGGCGTATTTTGTTCGAGGATCTGCCCATCCGCTATAAACAGTACGCGTGACGCCACTTCACGCGCAAATCCCATTTCATGCGTCACAACGACCATCGTCATTCCGTCATCGGCGAGCTGCTTCATGATATCCAACACTTCGCCGACCATTTCGGGATCAAGCGCGGAGGTAGGCTCGTCAAACAGCATTACCTCGGGGTTCATTGCCAGCGCGCGGGCTATCGCTATACGCTGCTTCTGACCGCCCGACAGCATTGCGGGGTACGCGTCCGCTTTATCAAGCAGTCCGACGCGATCCAAAAGGACTTCCGCCTGCTTGTCGGCTTGCTCCTTGCTCATCAGCTTTAGCTTTACGGGCGCAAGCGTGATGTTCTTGCGGATAGTCAGGTGCGGGAATAGGTTGAAATGTTGGAAAACCATTCCCATTTTCTGACGCACCTTGTCAAGCTCCTTGCCCTTGCAGTGAGTTATATCCACACCGTCAAAGGTGATCGTGCCGTCGGTTGGTGTTTCGAGCAGATTAAGGCAGCGCAGGAACGTGCTTTTTCCCGAGCCTGAGGGTCCGATAACAGCGACCTTTTCGCCCTTTTCGATATGCTCCGAAACATCTTTGAGAACGTTCAGCCCGCCATATGATTTGCAGAGATGTTCAACGTTTATCATTCTTCGCAAGCCTCCTCTCAAACAGCGTAAGCAGTTTTGACAACCCAATAACGATAATGAGATATATCAGGGCGACCGCGATAAGCGGCATAAACGGAGAATACGTCTGCCCCTGTATAACGTAGCCTGCTCTGGTAACGTCCATAAGTGAAACATAACCCGAAATGGACGTTTCCTTAAGCAATACGATGAACTCGTTTCCGAGCGCGGGCAGGACGTTTTTCAGCGCCTGCGGCAATATGATAAGGGTCATAGTACGGGGGAAGCTCAATCCGAGACTGCGCCCCGCCTCGGTCTGACCGTCGTCGATAGACATAATGCCCGAGCGGATTATCTCGGCTATGTATGCTCCCGAGTTTATCCCGAACGCCAACACCGCGCACAGCACCTTATTGATATTGACGCTGCCGAAAATAACAAAGTAAATTATTAAAAGCTGGATAGTTGTCGGTGTGCCGCGAATAATGGTAAGATAAACTTTTGCGATCACATTCCCAAATCTGAGAAAGAAGTGTCCGCCCTCTTTCGTGCATACCTTATCGTGAGTTGAGCGTACTATCGCCGCCAAAAAGCCCAGCACCAGCCCCAGCAGCAACGCGAATACTGTTATCAGCATAGTAGTGCCGAGACCTTCAAGCAGATATTGCCAGCGGTCATCTTCAATAAAGTTTTGTTTAAAATCTTCTGCCATTTTTTCAAAAAAATCCATATCTTGCTCCCTGACAAATAACGGTGCAGTATCTTTCCCGCCGCGCCGTTACTGTTTGATGTCATTTTTTTACTATTATTACCTGCTTGCTGTTTGCGTAGGGATTGCTGAAATCAACGTTCTTCAGCCTGTCCTCGTCTACCGTCATACCCGCGACGCCTACGTCGGCTTTGCCCGACTGAACAGCGGCAATGATAGACTCAAACTTCATATCTTCAATCACAAGCTCCATGCCGAGCTTGTCACAGACAGCCTGCATAATGTCGGGATCTATTCCGACAATAGTGCCGTTCTTGATAACCTCATAGGGCGGGAAAGCCGCATTTGTTGCCATAATGAGTTTGCCGTTGCTGCGGTTTACATCTGCGGGAGATTCGTAATTGAAGCCGCCCTTGGAATCGCCTATGTAGTTGTCGAGTATCTTTTTGAGAGTCCCGTCTTCTTCAAGCTCATCGAGCGCGGCGTTGATCTTGTTTACGAGTTCGGTGTTGCCCTTTTTTATTGCAATAGCGTATTCCTCATTGGCAAACGGCTCGGGGAGTATTTTCAGATCGTCGTTCTTTTCCACATAGACCTTGGCAGGCTCGCTATCAATGATAATACAGTCTACCTTACCCAATTTGAGCGCGGTTACGGCGTCTGCGCCCGAGTCATATCTCGCGATCCTTGAAGCAGGCTGACCGTTCTCTGGTCTTCTCTCTAGATCGGTAACGTATCTGTCTCCCGTAGTACCCAACTGTACGCCGATAGTAGCTCCCGGAAGATCATCAGCGGAGTTTATGGGCTTGCCCGATATTTCTCCGCAGCCTGATAACATAACAACGCTTAACAGACCTGCTGCGATAATCGAAACAGTTTTTTTCATGTTCACGGTCTAAATCTCCTTTCTGTGTATTTATTTGATACATTTCGATAAATTTAAGATGTTTAGTTACATTGCTTATTTTAGCCGCGCCTATTTGCTATTCTTGTTCAGAATTGTTATCATCGGAATTGATCTTTTCTTTGATACTCAATGTTTCGAGAAACACGGCGATCATCTTCTCTATTTGTTTCTGAACTTCCGCGGGTTGGGCGGAAACGATCGAGTTTATTTTAGCGTTTGGCCTATATGAGATTTCGCCGAAAAGAAGATAATCGGTCGGAACATTAAGCGCGGCGGCAATTCTGCCTAACACCTGTGCTTTCATACTTTTTCTGCCTGTTTCGATCTCCCATACGAAATTAGCCGATATTTCCGCATATTCGGCAAGCTGTTCCCGTGTATAACCCCGCTGCTCGCGGATCTCCCGTATTCTGCCGCCGATAGAAGCATTAGACATATCCACCGATACCACCACCTCAATTTTAAGTATAACAATTTTGACAATATTTATAAACCTGCATTAGATGAATATAATCATCATCCGATAGAAAGAAACTCTTGACTTTTGGTATTTTTTGGTGTATAATAAAAAAAGTGGCAAAAACGGCTATAACAACGAATTTCCG
>JAFLUE010000098.1 GCA_022508945.1 Oscillospiraceae bacterium | reverse complement strand
TCAAAAATAATCGACGCGTATGAGCTGCGCTCATACGCGTCGATTTGATAGCGCACCGCGCACCGCGCCTTCGGCGCGATGCGCGGTTTTGAAATTTCTTTTTAAATAAAACCGTCAAAACGACGCTTTTGGGTCTTTCTGCTTTACTTGCGGACTTTATCCGACGTGTATACGACCTCCGCGTAAATTGCCGCGACGATCTGATAAAGCTCCTTTGGGATAGCTTCGCCCGCATTCAGCATAACAAGCAGCGCCGCCACCGAGTCGTCGCGGTAGATCGGAACTCCCGCTTCGTCGGCGATATTGACGATCCTTTGTGCAAGCTCTCCAAGCCCCGAAGCAACAACAACGGGAGCATAATTCATATCGGGATTGTATTTAAGCGCGACCGCCGCGTTCTGACCGTAAAGCCGCTTATTATTGGCGGGCGGCATGGGATGTTTTTTCGGCATGATCTTTCCTCCTAAACTCTTTTATTAAGTGTTGTTCTCTTGTCGTTTATCTTCGGAAATACCTCAAGAAGATTATGCGGCTTTTTAAGCGGCGCGGTTTCAAAGGCTCTCGCAGAATAACCCGTGTTTTTGATAATTTTGTTGACCCTCTCCTTCAGAGGCTCGATCTCCCTTTCAAACTTGGGCGGGTACAAAAGCGACAGATTTACCTCGTTTCCGAGAGCGTACATATCGACCTCAAACCGCCCTATGCTGTCAATATCAAAGGTCAGGAAAAGGTGATAGTTTCTCTGCGTTCCGGGGGTATTGTTCGGGTTGTTTTCGTCATTATCGACCCACAGCTCGCCGAATGCCTTTGTGCCGCCTGCCTGAAGCGGCAAAATGTAGTGCGCGAGCGGCGTAAACACACCCGGAGCGTTCAACAGGCTTTGCAGAAGATTTGCCGCGTTAAAGCTGTCGAGAGATTTAAGCGCGGGATTGTTGATGTTTCTCTGGATAAAGTCCGTAAGATTGTCGAGAGTCGAGCTTACGGGCGGACGGATACCGTGCTGGGGAAGCTCGTTTTTGATCGACATTTTTTCGATAATTCCCACAAAAACTCCGTAAAGCCTTTCGCGAAGCGGGATATCCGGCATCGCCTGAAGCATACTGTTTAGGTTGTCGATAAGCTCCTGCATTGTGTTTACTTTATCAAATCCCGACAGCATAACGTCGCACTGTCTTATTGCCTCGGGATCGCCCTGGCTTTTAAGGAACAAACCCTCCGTAAGCATTCTCAGCGAATCCATTCCCGAAAGCTTTCCTCTGTTATAGTTTGCCAAGATATGCTCGATATTGAAGCCCGACGCTTTAAGCTGCTGGGTATAGCTCTTGTCGCTCATAAGCTCGTTTAAATACTTTCGCCAGCCCTCAAACTCGTATACGGCCGCGGCGGCACCGCCTCCGCTTTCGTCGTCCTTTACGTAAAATTCGTTTCTCTGCGGGTCATAAGCAAGATTTACGGACTTTTCATATACATCGCCCGTATTTTCGTCATAAATTTCTCCCTCCGCCTGACCTAAAACTGCTCCGGTCGTTCTGTGGTAGATCTTTCCCGTTTTTTCGTCATAAACTTTCTCAGTTGATTTCTCGTAAACATCACCCGTTGATCTGTCATAGAGAACACCCGTTTTTTCATCAAAAACAATATCGTCAAATTCGACAGAATTCTCCTCTGAAATTTTGTCATTCTGCTGAATTTGTGAATTCTGTTCAATATTGTTTAAATTTTTATCATCAGAAATAGTTGAAAGTGCTTGATTTTGTTGTTCATTTGTAGTATAATTATTAGTGGGCAGCTGTCCATCAGCACTTTTTGCCGACTCCGTATCCGATTCCCCGTCGGGAATTATTTCCTCGGACATATCCATAAGGTTCTCCGAGATCTGCGGATCTTGTGCCGGATCTTTATCAACAGCGGAAAGTTCTTGTCCGAGTTCTTCCACAAGCTCCTCTCCGCCCGGCATATTTGCTACACCTTCCATTGTCTGAGGATCCTGCATCGGCTTCTTGTCGAAGAGAGCCGCAAAAAGACGATTAAACGAATTTTTCAGCGACTCGCGGAGAGTTCCCGAGGTTATCTGCGTAAGAAGCAGATTGAAGTATTCCTTACAGAGATACGGGCTGTTGTTGTAGCGCGAAAGATTGTGAGTGATGAGCGGGATAAGCATTTGCGTCTTGTCATCATTCAGAAGACTTCCGCTTACGTCCTTCAGAATAGCGAGGGTCTCGGTCTTTAAGTAGTCAAAATACTTTTCCGCGTCCTCCGCTCCCCATTCCTGAGAAAGATTGTAAAGTCTTTCGGAAAGCTTTTCGTTCGGGGAATAATATTCCGAAAGGAATTTCAGGTTAGCCCTGAGCGCTCCGAGTATCTCGTTTTTGTTTTGAACAAAGTTTATGGATTTCAGGAGATTTCCGATAAGCTCCTTTGTGTTCGGATCTTTAGTGGTCTGAGCGACCTCGCGCAGAACATCGTAGAACTCATGACCGGAAAACATCGTGTTTTGCTGTTCTTGATTCTGGATCTCCTCGACAAGATCGTCGGGAGTAACATAAAGCTCCTTCGCGAGGTTTTCAAGACTTCCGTAAAGCTCGGTATGACCCGTAATAAGAGCCTGATTCAATACCTCGACATTAAGCAGGTCTTTAAGCACCTCGACCGCAAGGGTAGGATCCTTCGCGACCTGTACCTGAAGCGGGATAAGTTCGCGGTTTCCCATTTCAAGACGGCTTTTTGAAGCGGAATCGGAATTAACTCCCGCGCTGCCTACGCCCGTAAGCTTTACAATGTCAAACGGCTCGGTCGATTCGTCCTGCTGTCTTGGGCTGTAGTTATAGTTCTTCGCGGTAATGGGATTGTTTATTTGTGGGATTTGCGCCATAAAATTACCTCCAAACGCAAATTTCATAATTATTCATTAACTTTATAATAACATATTTTTGGGGAATATTAAAGCCCTTTTTAAAAAAAATTTTGAATTTAGGCAAGAGCGTGTTCACACTACCGCTCAAAGGCATTTTTGCGGCAATTTTTCCGCTAACCGCGTCAAGAATCTTTGAAATACATCGGGTATTTCTGAGGATTTTTCCTTGTTATCGAAAAATTTTTCGCAGATCTGCGGTTTTCAAGTAATGTGAACGCGATCTAAACGGCTTAAATTCTTTAAATATAGATTTGGCATAAAAAATAAAACGCCACGCGCGTATTCGGAAAGGAATTGATATTATGGCAAAAATCGAACCCGGCATGGAATCGATGCTCGATATGTACTTCTTTGAAACAAATTCCCTGCTCGAACAACTTGACGAGATCCTGCTCAGGACTGAACAGGCAAACGCTTTTGAAACAGATGACATTAAGGAAATTTTCCGCATAATGCACACAATTAAAGGCTCTTCCGCGATGATGGGCTTTGACAATCTTTCTGTTTTGGCGCATAAGGCGGAAGATATGTTCTTTGTTATCCGCGAAAACCCGGATGTAATAACCGATGTAAGCTTTGTTTATGACTTGGTTTTCCAGGTTTCCGACTCGTATAAGGCGCAGATCGAAGCTATACAGAATAACTCGGACGGAGAATATGAGCTGTCAAACTTCGACGAGCTTATAGACAAGCTGTTGAAGGCAAAGGATAAGCTTTCACATGAAGCAAACGGAGGCGCCCCTGCGTCCAATGATTCTCCCGCCGCGTCTTCGGATCAGCCCAAGGTACCTGCCGCGGAAGACGGAAAGGTAACCGTACGCGTGTTCTTTGAGGACGGCTGCCAGATGGAAAATCTGCGCGCATTCCTTCTTATAAATACTATCCGCGATGAGTGTTCGTTCCTTGAGTATTCGCCAGCCGATGTTGAAACAAATACCGAATCCTCAAAGGAAATAGTAGATCACGGCTTCCTTATCACCTTCTCATGCAAGGATGATAAGACTTACATTTTAAAGCAGATCGAAACGGCTCTCAATGTTCAGTCGTACGAGGTCATCTCGGACGGCGAAGCACAGGAAGAGGAAAAGAAGACCGAAGCTCCAAAGGCGGAGATCCCGCCCGAGCCTGCCGCAAATATTCAGGTCGAGAAGCCTGCCGCTCCCGCTCAGCCCGCACAGCCTGCTGCGGCTCCCGCTCCGGCTGCTTCAAGCGATTCGGCAGTCGAAAAGGCTCAGGCCGCGGTTGCTGCTGTAAACCAGATAAACCAGCCAAACGGCTCTCAGAAGCAGAGCCTTATCAGCGTAAACCTTGCGAAGCTTGACGCGCTCCATGATATTGTCGGCGAGATCATAACGACCGAGTCTATGGTTATTTCAAACCCCGACCTCGAGGGTCTCGAGCTTGAGAGCTTCAGTAAGGCCGCGCGCGACCTTAAAAAGCTTACAGGTGAGCTTCAGGATACGGTAATGTCCATCCGAATGGTTCCTCTCGCGGGAGTTTTCCAGAAGATGAACAGAATCGTCCGCGATATGCGTAAAAAGCTCGGTAAGGACGTTGAGTTTGTAATAGAGGGCGAGGAGACTGAGGTCGATAAGTCCATAGTAGACAACCTGCAGGATCCGCTTATGCACCTTGTCAGAAACTGTATGGACCACGGTATCGAGGAAGACGTAAACGACAGAATTAATGCGGGTAAGCCCGCAAAGGGAACCTTAAAGCTCTCCGCTCAGAATTCCTCGGGCGAGGTAATCATCACGGTTTCGGATGACGGAGCGGGTATGGATCCCGAAAAATTATTGGCAAAAGCAAGGCGTCAGGGTATACTTACCAAGCCCGAAAATGAATATACTGAAAAAGAGATACAAAATCTTATCCTTCTTCCCGGCTTCTCCACAAACGAGCAGGTAACGGAGTTCAGCGGGCGCGGCGTTGGAATGGACGTTGTAAAGGCAAACGTTGAAAAGTGTAACGGAACTATTACCGTTGAGAGTAAAAAAGGTGTAGGCACAACGTTTATCATTAAGATCCCGCTTACTCTCGCAATTATCGACGGTATGGAAATAACGGTCGGCGATATAGTATTTACCGTACCTATTTCCACGATACGCGAAAGCTTTAAGGTTGAGGCAGAGCAGATCGTTTACGATACTGGCGGAAACGAAATGATAATGATAAGAGGCGTGTGCTATCCGATCCTTCGTCTGCATGAAAAATTCCTTATCGAAAATGAGGTAAAGTCGCTTGAAGACGGAATTTTGCTGCTTGTGGCTACGGATAATAAGGATATATGCATTTTTGCCGATAAGCTTATAGGTGAACAGCAGGTAGTTGTAAAGCCGTTCCCGAAGTATCTTTCGCGCTACAATATCAAGGGCGAGGGACTTTCGGGATGTACGATAATGGGCGACGGCAGCATTTCGCTTATAATTGATACAAACAATCTTGTCGGCTGAGGAGGATAAAAGTTTATGACAAATGACGTTATAAAAGAGGCTGTGGCAAAACAGCAGTCGGGAGACAGAAAGCTCTTGGCCGACAATACTGTTTTGGGAAAGGTTATGACCTTTAATATCGGCGACCAGGTTTACGGAATTGAAATTCAGTATGTAACCGAGATCATCAGCGTTCAGCCGATAACAAAGGTCCCGCACGTGCCTAACTATATTAAAGGTATAATAAATGTACGTTCAAAGGTAGTTCCCGTAGTAGATATAAGATTGCGCTTCGGAAAGCCCGAGATCCCGTATAACAGCAGAACCTGTATAATCACGCTCAGCTTTAACGAGACCTCTATAGGAATTATTGTTGACAGTGTGGCAGATGTTGAGGATATCCGCACCAGCGATATTTCCGCAACTCCGGAAAATAAGGGCGTAAATTCAAACGAGTTTATTCAGTATATGATCCGCTCGGAAGAAAATACGACAAAGCTTATTCTTGATGTTGCGAAGTTGCTTGACGAACAGGAGAATTAAAAAAATATGGAAATTACCGATGCCGAATTTCAGCGCCTTGTAAAGTTCATATATGATAATTTCGGGATAAATCTGTCCGCAAAGCGTGTGCTTGTACAGGGCAGACTCGGAAATATGCTGAAGGACCGCGGCTTTAATAATTATAACGAGTATATTGACGCTGTTATAAATGATAAAAGCGGAGCCGAGATCACTACTATATTAAATAAGCTTACCACGAACCATACGTTCTTTATGCGTGAGCCGGAGCATTATACTTATATGAAGGAAGTAATACTTCCGTATATGAAATCCGTATGTAAGGATCATGTTCTGAGAATATGGAGCGCGGCTTGTTCAAGCGGTGAGGAAGTTTATACTATAGCTATGCTCATGGACGAATTTTTCGGCGCTGATAAAGCAAACTGGGATACAAGAATTCTTGCTTCCGATATTTCACAGAATGTTATAGCAAAAGCAAAAACAGGAATTTATCAGGATGAGGGAATGAAGGGACTTTCAAACGAATGGAAGTCTAAATATTTCAATAATTTAGGCGACGGAAATTACGAGATCTGTCAGGCAATCAAGGATGAGGTTATTTTTAAAACATTTAATCTCATGGATCCTATGCCCGATAAGTATAAGTCAAAACCCTTTGACCTGATCTTCTGCCGGAATGTTATGATCTATTTTGATATGCCCACAAAACAGGCTCTTGTAAACCGTTTTTATAATGTAATAAAACCCGGCGGATATTTCTATATCGGTCATGCGGAAAGTATAAACAGACAGGAAACAAATTTTGATTATATTAAACCTGCAATATACCGCAGACCCGAAAAAGAAAAATAAAAGTATTTTTCACCCAGTTAGGAGATAACTATGAATAGAATTAAGCTTTTGGTAGTAGATGATTCTATACTATTCAGAGAGGTTCTCTCCCGCTATGTTCAGTCTGACGATATTATAGAGGTTGTAGGAAAGGCGGGCGACGCATATTCCGCCCGCGATATGATTTTAAAGTATGAACCCGATGTAATGACGCTCGATATTGAAATGCCGAAAATGGACGGAGTTGCGTTTCTGAAAAAGCTGCTTCCGCAGTATTACATTCCGACTATCGTAGTTTCATCTTCCGAAAAACAAAAAGCGGATTGTATCAACGCGGGAGCCGTCGAATTTCTTACAAAGCCCGCAAACCGCACGAACAAAGATATGGAAACGTTTGCGGGAAATCTGTGCGCAGCGGTACGCAGAGCTTATAAGAATTCCAATACAGAAAACGATCCGAAAACGGATTCCTCAAAACCCGCTCAAAGTCCTGCAAGTTCGGCAAGCAAAACATCATCTGCGGTAAAGCAGCCCGAAAATGAAAGCGTAAAATCTTCTCAGAAGCATTCAAAACTAAAAAAATCGGAAGCCATTATCGCGCTCGGAGCTTCAACAGGCGGCACGGAGGCGCTGATACAGGTTGTAAAGGAGTTTCCGGCGGATACTCCTCCGGTCATCATCGTACAGCATATGCCGGCAGGATTTACGAAAATGTACGCAGAAAGGCTTGACCGTATCTGTAAAATGGACGTAAAAGAAGCCGAGGACGGTGACAGACTACGAAGCGGTCTTATAATTTTAGGCGCGGGAGATTTTCACCTTCGCTTGGAAAAAGACAGTAAGGGCTATTATGTCAGCTCCAAGCACGGAGAAAGAGTATCGGGTCATTGTCCGTCGGTAGATGTCTTGTTTAATTCCGTAGCCGAGACGGCGGGTCCTCACGCGATCGGCGCGATTTTTACGGGAATGGGACGCGACGGCGCGGACGGTCTTCTGAAAATGAGGAAAGCGGGAGCTTTTACTATCGGACAGGATAAAAGTACTTGTGTGGTTTACGGAATGCCTATGGAGGCATACAATATAGGAGCCGTTGAGGTTCAGGCTCCGCTTGGCGAAATCGCGAGAATAATCCTCAATAACTTATACTGATTATATGCGGAGTTATTTAAACAGAAATTTCAAAACCGCCCAGCGTACCTTCGGCATGCCAGGCTATCAAATCGACGCGTATGAGCTGTGCTCATACGCGTCGATTATTTTTGAAATTCGGATTTA
>JAFLUE010000097.1 GCA_022508945.1 Oscillospiraceae bacterium | reverse complement strand
CGCACTCGGCTCACCGAGTGCGCCAGACTGTATAAGAAGTTCAAGTTAATATTCCGCTTCCAAGCCGTCCGGAATTTCGGTCACGCTCTGTTCCTTTAAAAGCATCGCTCCGCCGTCCATGGGAAGCCAGCTCACAAGCCATTCCTCAGCCGGATAGCCCTTGTATTCGCTTATTCGGTCGTCCTTATCGCCGTCAACATAGCCCACCTGTTCTCCGCAGTCCTTTTTAGACACAACGCAGAAAATAGCATACGTCCTGTCCTCCCAGATAACAGCCCATTTACCGTCTACGCTTGTTTTTTTCATATCGACCAGATCGGCTTTTTCTCCGCCGCAGGCCGATAAAATCAGTGCCGACAAACAACCGCATAAAAGCACGGCAATAAAGCTCCTCGTACCGATAAACCTGTTTTTATTCAACATAAACCGCCTCCAAAATATCCGCCTATGGTCTATGTGAATATTATAACAGAACAAATCTCGATTGTCAATAGTTTTTTATCGAAAAACAATAATTCTTTTCGCGCTTCAAATAAACAAAATACATACAACAGCTTGCATAAAAAGCCTTATTTTAGACTGTTAAAAGCACTTGCGCTTTGACATTGTGGGGAAAACCTTTCCGAAGAAAGGTTTTCCCCACACCCCTTTTCCAAAGACTTTTTTACGCTCGCCTATAGACGGCTTATAAACCGTAATTCTTACCGAAGATATCAAACGTCCTGAAATAATCCTCGGGAGTTTCGGCACGGCGGATAAGCTTTACGCTGCCGT
Organism: Oscillospiraceae bacterium; assembly: GCA_022508945.1. Classification (GTDB taxonomy): domain Bacteria; phylum Bacillota; class Clostridia; order Oscillospirales; family Ruminococcaceae; genus CAG-115. The sequence continues at coordinate 7,284 of JAFLUE010000097.1, read as the reverse complement.
CCTCACGCAAAAGCAGCTCGGCGCTGCGAAGCTTTCCGTTGTAGTTGTAGCCCATTGAGAAGCCGTGAGCGCCCGCGTCGTGGATCGCGATATAATCCCCCAGCTCGATTTTGGGGAGCATTCTGTCAACCGCGAACTTGTCACAGTTTTCGCAAAGACCGCCCGTAACATCATACTTACAGTCGCAGGGAGCGTCTTCCTTTCCGAGTACGGTTATGTGATGATACGCGCCGTAGATCGCGGGACGCATAAGGTTCGCCGCACACGCGTCAAGCCCGATGTACTCCTTGTAAATGTGCTTTTCGCGTATTGCCTTCGCGATAAGCATTCCATAAGGCGCGAGCATAAATCTGCCAAGCTCGGTATATATAGCGACATCGCCCATTCCCGCGGGAACAAGTATCTTTTCGTACTGCTCGCGGACCTTCTCTCCGATAACCGCGATGTCGTTTGCGGGCTGGTCGGGCTTATACGGGATACCCACGCCGCCGCTCAGGTTTATAAACGACAGCTCAACGCCCGCCTTCTCCTTTATCTCAACAGCCGCTCTGAACAAAATACCCGCGAGCGTCGGATAATAGTCGTTTGTAAGCGTGTTTGAAGCAAGGAACGCGTGCATTCCGAACTTCTTCGCGCCCTTTTCTTTGAGGATCTTATAGCCCTCGATAATTTGCTCGTGAGTAAAGCCGTATTTCGCGTCCTTCGGCGTGTCCATAACATTCGGCGAGCCGTCGGTCTTGAACTCTCCGCCGGGATTATAGCGGCAGCAGATCGTTTCCGGTATTCCGGTCAGCTTATCAAGCACATCAATATGCGTGAAGTCATCGAGGTTTATGATAGCGCCAAGCTCATACGCTTTTTTGAAATCCTCGTCGGGAGTCGCGTTTGACGAAAACATAATATCGTGTTTTTTTGCTCCCACATCATCGGAAAGCATAAGCTCGGTAAGGCTCGAACAGTCAAACCCGCAGCCCTCGCTCTGAAGCACCTTCATAATAAACGGGTTTGGAGTAGCCTTTACCGCGAAATACTCGCGAAAGCCCTTGTTCCACGAAAACGCGGCTTTGAGCGCCCGCGCGTTCTCGCGTATTCCCTTTTCGTCATAGATATGAAAAGGGGTAGGATATGTTTTTGTTATCTCCTCGATCTGTTCTTTTGTAACAAAAGGTTTTTTCATAATGACTGTTCCTTTCTTTATATGTTATGCATCATTCATCGTCCGAGTCCGACAGCTCACTGTGACTGCCGCTTTTAAGCTCGGCAAATTTCGCGGTCATGGTTTGGTTTTTGTAGGTAAGGCTCTTTATGGTGAGATCCTCTGCCTTGTTATTCGCAAGGCGTAGATTATCGACCGATGACGTAAGCTCCTTCTTTACCTTTTCAAGCGCCGAGATCGACTTGTCGATCTCCTTTATTGCTGCTTCAAAATGGCGGCTGGCAAGATCGTAGTTTCTGGAGAACTTCTCCTTAAAATCCACAAGCTTGTTTTCAAAATTTGTTATGTCGATATTCTGATTTTTTACATTTTCAAGCTCCCGTATATAATCAACGGAGTTCAGCGCGGCGTTACGCAGCAGTGTGATGATCGGGATAAAAAACTGTGGGCGGATAACGTACATTTTCGGATAGCGGTGAGACATATCGACGATTCCCGCACTGTACAGCTCATTATCCAATTCCAGCATAGACACCAACACCGCATATTCGCAGTTTTTCTCGTTTCTGTCCTTATCAAGCTCCTTCAGGAAATCCTCGTTCTTTTTCTTTGTGGCTGTCTCGTCGTTTTCGTTCTTCATCTCGAACATGATAGAGATAAACTCCGTTCCGTCAACATAGTCGCGGTATATATAGTCGCCCTTGCTTCCCGTGCGAGCGTCGTTGTCCTTGTCGAAATACGCGTCTCGAAAGCCGAGAGCGCGGAGATTGTTGAACTCGATCTCGCAGTGACGCTCCAATGTCTCCCCAACCATTTTTGTTGACAGCCGCGCCTTGAAGTCCTTGTATTGTGCGATCTGCTCTTCCTTCAGGCTGAGCTGGTTCTCATATTTTTCCTTAAGAGCCTGGACTGCCAGCGTATTTTCGGATCGTAGGCTGTTTATCTCATTTTCCTTATTCAAAAGCTCCTTTTCCTTATCGGAGACCGCCTTGCTTATTTCAAGCTCCTTGCGGCTGTCGGCAGCCGCAAGCTTTTCCTTTAGACCCGCGATCTCGGCGTCCTTTTCGGACATCTCGCCGCGAAGCTCTTTTTCCTTTTCCGCCACAGCCTCGTTGACTGCGTGATGCTTTGCCGTTTGTTCGGCAGCGAGCTTTGCGTTCAGCTCGGCAATTTTGGCGTCCTTTTCAAAGATTTTTGCGCTCAGCTCCTTTTCGGTCTGCTCCCTTGTAAGCTGAACGGCAGCTTCACGCTCCTTCACGAGCAACTCCTCGCGCTTTTTTACATCTTTTTCAAACTCCCTGTCGCGGACCTGCTGTACAATAGCGGCATAGCCCGTTTCGTCAACCTGAAAAACCTCGCCGCACTTAGGACATTTTATTTCATGCATATTTTGAGATCCTTTCAATAAATTACGGAAAGGTACCAATAACTAAAAACTAACAACCAACAACTATTTCATACCCCTAAATATTTGTTGAGAAATTCAATGGACAGAGGTATCCAGCGCCTTACAGTCGGACGCCAGAAGCGCTCGTCCTTGCCTGTTGACTTGTCGCAGGTCGAGATCCCGTGAGGACCCTCGTCGAACATATGAAGCTCAACGGGTATCTTGTTTGAGATGCAGGCTTTCGCCATTACAAGCGAATTGTGCGCGGAAACGCTCTCGTCGGTCGCCGTACACCAGATAAAAACAGGCGGCGTTTTGGGAGTAACACGGTTTTCAAGCGACAGACGCGACAAGTCCGAGCGGTCCGGCTCCTCTCCGAGAAGCGTCTTGAAGCTGTCCTCGTGAGGCGCGGTAACGCCGCTTATAACGGGATAACACAACACCGCCGCGTTCGGACGAAGATCGTCCGGCGAACAGCCGAGCGTCTTTACAACAAGGTTGTCGTTCCACATCGTCGCGAGACAGCCCGCAAGGTGTCCTCCCGCCGAACAGCCCAAAACCGCGATCCTGTTCGGGTCGATCTTGAATTCCTCCGCCCTCATGCGTATCTTACTGAACGTATATGCCGCGTCAATAAGCGGCACGGGAAAGCGCGCGTTTACGGAATAAGTCACGACAAACGCCGTATATCCCGCCGCGAGATACTGAAAGGCTATAGGCTCTCCCTCGCGCTCGGAAACGTGATTATATCCGCCGCCCGGAAAAATAACGACCGACGGACGGTTTTCCGTAAGCTCAAATCCCGATATGCTGTCGGGGAGATAAGCCTTTACATACGCGGTTTTTTCCGCGTTTATTGAGAACGTCTTTACTGTCATAACATAACCCGCCTTTCAAAATCAGACCGCCGACAAGCCGCAGCACAGCTTCGTGAGCTTCTCGAGGTCTGTAAATAAACTTATGGCAACACCGCGCAAAGACCGCCTGACGGCTTTGTACGCGTCTTGTTTGTACGCATTATGCGCTGCGCGCAAAACGTTTTTCCTTCATCTTGCCCAAAAAACCCTTGACTTACGCCGATAAGTCTGCGTCGTTTTTAGACAAGCGTTTTGACGAAGTCATAACGCGCTGCCGGAAAAATCTGACGGCACAATACGCGCACGAGCTTTGTGCGGTATTGCCTTAACTGTGTTCCGTCAAAGTTCGCTGTTTTTCGACATTTTACAGCAAAAAAAGCTTTTGCTTTCCAAACCTGTCTTTGGAAAACAGCTATTTGTTCTTTTTTATTTTTTCCCTGAATTTATGCCATCTTTCGCGGTTTTTCTCATTTGTTTTGCGAATGCCGGAGGGAATGCTCCTGAAGCGCTGGATACTGTCGGTTATATTGTCTATAGCCGAGAAAAACTCCTCCTGTATAACTCCCTCGCGGCGCTGGGTCTGTCCGCTCATACAGCGCTCTATGACCGCGGGATAACGGTCAAACGCGCGTTTTACAGCGGTTTCCCACGAAATATAGACCTCGTTCATCGCGTTTTCGCCGATCTCGCGAAGCTTCGCGCGGTTTTTGACCGCAAACTCAAGCTTTTTCGCCATGTCAAAAGCGTCGTTTTGGCAGATAATTCCCGTCTTTCCGTCAACTATCCCCTCCGCGGCACAGCTTCCCTCAAGCAAGACCGACCCTACTCCGCAGGCCGCCGCCTCCCGCACGACGATGCCGTTTGTGTCATATTCGGACGGAAACAGGAAAAGCTCCCCCGCCGTATAAAACACCCTCAGTTCCTTGCGGTCATAGACCGCTCCCGTAAAAATGCATTTATCGTCAAGTCCAAGCTCTTCGGCGTATTTTTCCATTTCCTCCCGCTCCTGACCGTCGCCGACAAACATCATTCTGAAATCAATATTCTTTTCGTCGAGAATTTTAAGCGAATCGAGTATAAGTCTTATTCCCTTATACCACATAAGCCTGCCGACAAACAAAAACAATACCGTATCATCGGGAATGTCAAACGCGTCTCTCAGCTCCGCCGCGTCGTCCTCGTCGGCTCTCCCGCACGGAAAATCAACTCCGTTTTCCATAATATAGACCTCGCCCTCATAGCCGATAGAACGCAGATTGTCCGCCGCTCCATGACTTACCGTCCACACTTCATCACAGGCGGAGATGTTGTTTACCACAAACTTAATGACCTGATCCGCCATAAGCTTGTTCGGTATAGCGTGATAGATGTCTATATCAAACTTTGTGTGGTATGTAAAAACTATGGGGATATTGTTTTTTTCGCGCAGAACCCTTGCCATTACCGTAGAGGCAAACGGACAGTGGCTGTGGATTATGCTCGGTTCTTCCATTGTAAGCATATCGAGCTTGCTGCTCGAAAACGGATAGCCCATTCTGTAGCCCCAGATCTTCTGGGTGTTTATACTGCGGTATCTGATAACGTCAAACGGGTAATCATCAACGACCCCGGGATATTCGGGAGTTACCACCGTCGCTTTCCCAAGCCCGTCTGAAATAATATTCGCGTAATTTATGACAGCGTTCGCGACGCCGTCTATTATCGGCGGAAACGAATCGTTCATAAGACAAACGGCGAGTCTATTGTCCATTTTTACTAACCTCTTGAATTTTCAAATATTTTCCGTATTTTTTTAATCATATATAAGATATTTTACCATATTTTACAGAAAAATGCAAGGGGTTTTATATAATTGACAGTTGATAATGGACAATTGACAATTAAGGTGTCGCCTCGCGACGATTTTAAATTCTGCGCCCATAAGGCGCACCGCAATTGTCAATTGTCAATTTTATATTGTCAATTGAAAAGAACTATGTGAGCTGTTTCCGCATCTCTTCGAGTATCTTCCTCTCCCGTCTTGAAACTCCGACCTGTGAAACGCCGAGGAGCCGCGCGGTCTCGGTCTGGGATTTACCGCAGAAATATCTTAGCACAATAAGCCTTCTGTCGTCCTTTTCGAGCGAAGAAATGCACTGCTCAAGAGCAAGTCGGTCGAGCAGACTGTTTTCACAGCTCTCCGCGGGCAGAGAAAGCTCGCTTCCGTCCTCGTCGCAGGTAAGCGAAACAGTGGGCAGCGACGCCGATATAGCCTCGGCAACGTCGCTTTCGTCAACTCCAAGCTTATTCGCAAGCTCGCTTATTGTAGGCTCTCTTCCGTCCTTTGACAGCTCCTCGCGGACCTTGTTTATCCTAAGCGACAGCTCCTTTATGGAACGGCTTATCTTGACCGAGCCGCAGTCGCGAAAAAGCCGCTTTATCTCGCCTAAGATCACGGGAACAGCGTAGGTAGAAAAGCACAGCCCCCTGCTCTCGTCAAAGTTCGCACACGCCTTTACAAGCCCCACACAACCCGCCGAATATAATTCCTCATATTCTATCCCTCGTCCGCGAAAGCGGTTTGCGAGAGAATGTACAAGCGGCAGATTTGCCTTTACAAACTCATCATTTTTCATTTTCGTATGTAGAAAGCTGTTTTTCGAGAGTTACGGACGTTCCCTTTCCCTCCGCCGAACGCACCTTTACGCTGTCCATAAAGCTTGACATGACCGTAAACCCAAGTCCCGAGCGCTCTTCGCTTTCGGGAGCGGTGGTAAATTCGGGCTTCATCGCCTGCTCTACATCGGAAATGCCCTTTCCCTTATCCTTTATTATAATCCTCAGAAAGCCGCCCTCATAAAGCCGCATTATCATCTCGACGCTGCCGGCTTCATCGGGATAAGCATGAACAACAGCGTTTGTAACTGCCTCTGATACGGCAATTTTCACCGCGGCAATATCCGCGGCGACCGGATCGGACTGTGCCGCGAAGGCTGCCGAGGCGGAGCGCGAAAGGCTCTCGTTTCGTGATATCGCGGGAAACCGCATAATACATTCGTTTATAAGTTTTCGTTTCATTTTTTGCTCCTTAAAGAGTTGAATAATCGCGTTTCTCGCTATGGCTTGACGCTATAACGGACGCCAGTCCCGAGAAGCCTATTACGTCGGCTATCTCCTTTCGGGCGTTTTTCACCAGAAGCTCCCCGCCGACCGCCTTTACCGCCTTTAGTCTTCCGAGTATCAGTCCCACGCCGGAGCTGTCCATAAACCCCACGTTTTCCATATCGATTATCAGAAGCTCCGGACGGGAACTTGCAATAACCTCGTCTATACTCATGCGAAGCTCACGGGCGGAATGGTGGTCTATGTCGCCCGAGATCGAAGCGGTTATCCTCCGTCCGTCATTATATATCCTGAGCAATTTCATTCCCCCTTTAAAGCAACTCCGTTCTCAAAATCTTATCCGCCGTCTTTACTCCGATATGTATCCCGAATATCGGCGCGCGGTTAGCGGATAAACACAGCGCTGCACGATTTAACAGCATCCTCGTGCGGCGTTGCATGGCTTCATTATATCATTATCGGCGCGGGAATTTTGCCGATATTCGTCCGCAAAAAAGCACTTTGTTTGGCTGTTCCGGCTGTATTCACGGGATTTTTTCCGAGGATTGTCCTTTTAGAGGTTAGAAATTAGAGTTTAGAAGTTAGAATGCCTTTTCCTGATTATTTATACGCGTAGGCATATATAATTTTCATATACTTTTCACATTAACAGCTTATAATTTTCACATAGTGAGGTTATACTTAAATCAGAACAAAGGAAAGATAATTTAGATAACCACCCTTTTCATAAATTACCAACCAGCATCAATGCCCCAAGGGAGACCTTGGGGCATTGATGTTTT
>JAFLUE010000096.1 GCA_022508945.1 Oscillospiraceae bacterium | reverse complement strand
CCGCTTGCTTTTTGAAATTTCGCGCTCAAATATTACGTGGTTTTGGAGTTTATCTACAGACTTTAAGCGCTTTCCTGTTCATAAAAACGCTGAATAAATTATCATTCGTTCGATTTTAAGTCCTTTCGATTCAGCCCTGTGAATATCAGCGCGGTCATTCCTCCCGAAGCCGCAATGATCAGCAGATCCGCGGGAGCAAGAACAATTCCCGGTATGCCCGTAAAAATAAAGCCGTCGCCAAAGCTGTACAAGTGTCCGTTTAACAGGATCATCTCACCGATATACATAAGGAGAGTCATCGCGGAAGAAACGACCGCGGGGACACATACCGAAACAAATCTTCGTTTTCCCAAAAGAAACGAGCCGGCAAAAACACCCACGGTCATACCCAACAGGATAAAGAACACCGTCATCAGAGCGGCGGACAAAGGGGAAACCCGAATACTTCCGTCCCTCCAGAAAGCCGTAAAGCAGGCAAGGATACAAAGTCCCAGAAATATAAGCGAACAAGCGGACTGCAAGACCAAGGCTCTAAAGCGTTTCTTATCGCCGGTCTTTATCATCTGACCGAAGCCGTATAAACAGTTCAATATCGAAAGTATCAGAACGAGTGAAATAACGTAAAAATGCAGCTTGAACGCGGGGTTATAGTCCCCCATCAGGATATCGACCGCTGTTTGTGTTTTATATGTGGTTACCTCATCGAATGCCTCCGGAGGGATATAGCACATAAACATCTGCCAGTCTTCAAGCTTCACGACCGTTTCGGTCGTTGCCGTCGTTACAACTACCTTTTGTTCAAACAGCGCTTCAAGTATAAAAAATGCTCCCGCCGCCAAAACCGAACCGCCAAACAGCGCAAACCGCTTAAACAGCTTTATCCACAAGGGCATCAGAAGAACTCCGACCAATACCGCAAGGCTTATCGGAGTATACGGAATGATATATTTCGGGTAGTTTTCCTTCATAACTGTTCCGTCAGCGATCATGTCGGTTACGACGCGCACTCCCATTGAAAGAGGATAATAAGAAGCGATCAGAACGCCAATGCATGAAAGCAGATAAAACTTGTTAAACTGTTTGTTATTCATATTCATTCTCCCTTCATATTTTATCCCGCCGCGTTTGTCAGAAGCACATAGAAGATCGCGAGGAGAAGCGCAATAAATACAGTCAATGAAAACCAAGTCATTTTATTAAAGGACAGTATATTTTCGATCCGTGTTCGGATCCTTGCGCCGCCAAAAGCGGATGCAAATACAGTCGCGCTCTGTTTGCTTTCCAACAGCGCCAGAGCGTATTCCCTTGCGCGCTCACTGCCGAGCTTTAAAAGTACACGCTCGTCGCAGGAAAGCTCCATATCCGCAAGGAACAGCTTTAAGAATATCCAGCAAAGCGGATTGAACCAATGCGCTGCCACAATTATAAACCCAATCACCCGCCACAGATTATCCGCACAGCGGATATGTGTTTTTTCATGAAGCACAACAAGCTCTATATCCTTATCCTTATAGGACAAAGGCAGGATAATTTTTGGCTTGATGATCCCGTATACGGCAGGAGATATGATCTTGTCCGAAAGGTAAATGTTGTCACGCAGACGCGTTGCGTCTTTAATTTCATACAGCGTTGTAAAATACATGACCGTCAGCATAAGCAGTATTGCCAGATACACGATCATCCATATAACGGACGCAATATCAAACACTTTTTCAAGAATGTTTACTCTATAGGTTATCGGGAAGTAGCTGTTTGCCGCCATAACAAAATTTGTCATCGAAAAAGACACGTCCTCCGCGGGTCGGTAAACGGTGATCGTTTTCGTCGTGATTTTGGATAACAGCGACATAAGACTGTACGGACTGTTTAATCCGAAAGGAACCGTCATTCTGAAAAAAGGTATCAGCCAAAGAAATACCGCAATCCTTTTCGGAAGCTTTTTTATAAGCCTTATAAGCATAACGGCCAAGCCTGTTACGGCAGATGTTATGCTCATGTTGAATATCCAATAAAATACCTCCTGAAGCATGGCTCTCACCTTTTATCAATCAATTTTCGCAGCTCGGTTATTTCCTCCTCGGTCAGCGGCTCATCTTCAAGCAGCGCCGAAAACAAGGCTTTTCGCGATCCTCCGAACACTTTTTTTATAAGCGAATCAGTTTCGACTTTCTGCATCTGACTTTTCGACACCAGGGGGGTGCAGATAAAGTTCGGATCTTCACGCCTGATGAAGCCCTTTGCTTCGAGTTTTTTGATTACGGTATAAGTCGTATTTTTATTCCAGCCGATCGTCTCGGCGGCGATAAGACTGACGTTTTTTGCCGAGATCGGGGCTTTTGCCCATATGATCTCCATAACCTTTGCTTCGCTGTCAAAAAGTTTTTCTTTCATTGAATGACCTCCACAGACTATTTCTATAGTCTATACTATCACAATCGTCTGAATTTGTCAATAGGTTTTAAAAAATTTTTCAAAAAACAATTGTCCTCACTGAAACAGTTTACGGCTTAGATACGACTGTTTGTTCAATACGAGCAAACTGCTTGACGAATATCAGTCGGCGGAAATAGATCTTACTGATCTTTCAAATCGTTATGAGTTCAGCAAGGGCTTCAGGTTAGGCGCGCAGATTGTTCTTGAAATGCTTAAGCCTATCAAGTGAGGTTTATTTACTCAAACAACTGTAATATGCTTATGAAGAGTGTGACAATTTACTAAAACGACAACATGTCAATCAATGTTCAATTTAAGATGAACGGGGACTTCGAGAACAGCACGATAATTATAATCGGGAGCCGTTATAACCAGTGGTGTAAACAAAATGCAAAAATGCCCCCACATGGTTCAATAAACCGGATGAGGGCATTTCATTGTCTATCCTTTCAGCTCTCCTCATTGATTTTTTCAAGAGCAATCTCGTATTTAGTACTGATTTTATTTGTCACATCATCTATGGAATGATCGAAATTCAATTTTAGTTCATCGTAATAGCTGTTAATTTTCTTTATCGTCATTTTTCGCATTTTCCCTATTGCTTCCATGTTGATAGCTATACGCGATAGTGTTTCCTTTATAACCTCATTGACCTCGGACAGATCGACCCTAAGGATCTTCGCGGCAATATCCGCAACATTATGCAGCTTTTCGGAATTCAGTACGTCATTTATATCCTCAAGATGACCCTCCAAAAGGTCTACATCAGGAATGATAACCTTAAGACGGTTAGCTTCAGAAATCTGCTGATTGAATTGTCTGTAAAGCTGAAAATAGTAAACATTTGCCTGATTCAATCTGAGCTTTATCTTTTTAAGCTCATTATCCGAGAAATCCTGTATTTCTTCCGTTACTCTTTGGTTCAGATCATCAAGCGTAGGCGATGGTGTATTTGCTTTTACAAAAACGCTGTCTTTTATTTTTGACAGGACATTGATTTTTCGTTTTACAAGCTTTATCTGACGGCTGCGACTTTGCTCGAGGTTTTTGTGCATTGCCGATTTTAGCTGTTTGGGCAACTTTCCGCAGATCGATACCCACAGGTTGTTGATTATCGCCGTAAAGAGCTCGTCCTTGCCGAACTGTTCGGTTTTTGTGCCTCCGAGCGTTTCTCCCTCAACGCTTGAAACATTTATGATTCTGTCACGAGGAATTCCTGTTTTAAGAATTTCCCTGACCATGCCTTCGTTTTCCGACAAATTCGGAGAATCACAGTGAGTAAGAGCAACAACAATGTTGTTTTTGTCTTCGTACATCTGCCTGATTATATCTTTTTCAAACGGCTCAACACGAGAGTTATTTGCGGAAATGCAAAAGATGATGGTGTTGAACCACTCAGAGATCTTCAGCCTGTCATGCTCTTTTACAATACTCTCGACTTTGTTGAGCCATTCCCGGGATTTGTTTGCCTCAAGTCCCCAGGAATCGTATATTTTGATGTGGAAATCCTCTTTAAGCTTATACACATGCTCGTAAAAGCCGCTTTCCGTAACAGGCTTTCCTGCTCCGGTTTTTTCCACCTCATGACCAAAAATATAATTCAGCAGAGAACTTTTTCCTGTGCCCGTCTTACCGATAACCAGCACCGCGGTTTCCAGAGTGTCGTTCACTTTTTATCTCCCCAATCAATGGTAATTTCTTTGTCCTTATCGGCTTCAACCTTTTCTTTTATTGCATCGGTAATGCTTTTTATCAAATCCCCGCTATTCTCTTTTATGTTATTCAATGTTTCTGTGAATAGCTTCATCGTGAAGAAATCCGCAAAAGGAACGGTCACCTCGCCACTGTCATTAACATAGGTTTTGAGATAACGGAAGCAAATCTCGTTGAGAGTCAATCCCAATGTGGCTGTAATTGACGCGGCGACTGTGGCGTTAGCAACGGATACGCCTTGTCCTATAACCGGAAGATATTTTGCCAAAGAATTAGCGAGCGACCGTCCCAAGTCTGAAATAATTGATGCACCAACAACTGATCCGACAACCTTGGGACCTGCTCCAGAAATATTATAGGCTTGCATAATGTAAAGCGCCATCACCACCTGAATTCCCTTGAGAAAGGCGGCGTCTGTAAACGGAACCGGAACAAATGAATTTCCCACGACCGCCGCAAGAGCCCCCGCTCCCCACATCGGAATCTGTTTCAAAACAAAGTCGTGCTTTTGCTTAAGCGCTCCGTTGATTGAGGTCAAAAAACCATATCTGAGCCGTACATCCAGGCTCTCAATCGCCCAGCTTATCATCTCCTCGCGCTGGATAAGTCCCGCTTTTGTCAGATTCTGCCGCGCGGCGGTCTGATGCAGTCCTGGGAGACTTGCATAGGTAAAAATCCCTATATTGCCAAATTCTTCCTTGATAGCCTCAATAAGCTGATCAAGCTCTTTGCGGAAGGCTTGGTCAATCTTTGTGATAATAACGCACACGGGAAGCCGTCTTTTCTGCAATTCTCTGATAATATCTGCGTCCGCATCGGTAAAACGCTTATTTCCCGCCGACACGCAATACCAGACCTCGTGAATGGTATCATATTCTCCGTTTCCTTTGTATTCATCAACATACCCGATAATGTCGCTGTAATAGTGCTTTTCCTGTTCGCTGCCAATCTCATAACCCTCGCTGTCATGCAGAACAACGCTGAGATCATTGTTTTCATACTTATGTACACCGCGCGTTACAGGCGCACCCGCGCCAATCTCGGGAGCGTCCTTTAAATCATAATTGAAAATATCTAAAATAAGACTGCTCTTACCAGTACCTGTCGCTCCGCAAACGAAAATATTAGGCTTTTTTATTCCTTTTTTAGCAACCTCGAGAAACGCTTCGACATCAATATTATTGATATCAAATTTTCTTATGTCGAACTTCTTGAAATTGTCAGGGTGATTCATAATATCTCCTTTATTTTTTCAACAGCTTTAACAGCTCGCTTTTACTTTCCCGACAGATTTCGGGAGGTATCTTTTGATTTGAACAAGCATACACCTTCAACTCGGGGAAATCCTGATTTATTTCGTAGATGACCTTTTCGAAACTATCCATGGTAGCGCGGTCGGCTTTGGTAATGATTATGCTGACCTCCCTGTGTTGCCTCAAAATCTTTTTTATGTTTTCCTTATCGGCGTCGGTATATCGCTCGGAACCGGCATTCACGCAATACCAGACACTTTCCGTCTCAGGATGATGTTTCAGAAATACCTTAATGCGGTTTTGAAACTCTTTGAGTTTTCCATCTCCGACATAATACCCCTCACACTCATAAAAGATAATTCCTTCATTGTCGCATGGATATTCGCGTACTCCAATAGTGCAGGAATGCCCTGATGCGGTTTTTGCAAGGCCGTCTATTCCCGCGATATAATTTATCAGGCTGCTTTTACCGACACCCGTCTGTCCGCAAACCAGAACACTGCCCAACATATCGCTTTCCAAAAGCGCCTTGTCCTTCGCCGCTTTGATTTTACTCGCGACAACGGCGGCTCCCGTTACAGCCAGTGTTCCAGCAGCAACAGCTATTTTAGCAACAATTCCTATCATAAAAACCCCTGTTATGTGACATTTTAAAACACAAATTTACAAAACAAGTATAACACATTTCGTTGGTTTTGTCAATTCACAAACCTCATGATTAAATAAAAATCTTACAGTGTCACAATAGTTTAATTCTCGCATTAGATAGCTATTTCATATAAGGATAAACATTGCGAAATAATCGTATAGTCTTTACCGAAACAGAAAAGCCGACCGAGAATACTACCCGATTGGCTTTTCGATTTAATTTGTTTACTTTAGCATTCTATCTGTATGAAACACAGCACTTTGACTGCAAAATTACAATTTTAACTTTGCTATAAAACAAAGAAAAACCGCTGTCTCAAGCCATCTACATGGTTCACAGCGGTTTTGTGTTTGTCTAACCTTTACAAAAAAGATTTTTTCATCAAGCTGTTTTTTTATTATAAACATAATATTCAAGGCTTGTCAATACTATAATTTTGTTTCTCCTGTCAATCCTCGACAACAAATGCGTTCAGCAACGATTCACCGATGCCGGGAGCTTCCGGGTCATGCGAGGTTTTTCCGGTGTCGAGTGTGCGGATAAACTCCATTTCCTGTTCGGTAAGCGCGAAATCAAGGATGTCAATATTGCTCTTTATGCGCTCGGGATTTGAAGATTTCGGGAGCGTAATGAAGCCCTCCTGCACCTCAAAACGAAGAATTATCTGTCCCGCGTCCTTGCCGTATTTTTGTGCAAGCTCCGTAATAACGGAGTTGTTCAGCAACTCCGCGTTTCCGTGACCAAGCGGATACCAGCACTCCAACTTAACATTGTTTTTATCAAGAATCGTGCGCAGCTCTTTCTGCTGTGAAAATGGGTTGCACTCCACCTGATTGACGGATGGCAGGGAAGAGAATTGAGGTACAAATTCATTCCAGATCTTCGGTGTCATATTGGAAACGCCAATTGAACGCAGCTTGCCTTCTGACTTCGCTTCCTCCATTGCCTTCCACGCTCCGGGAACGTCACCGTAAGGCTGATGTATAAGATAAAGGTCGATATAATCAAGTCCAAGCTTTCTCAGCGAACGCTCAATGCCGATTTTCGCGCGTTCATAGCCGTAATGCGACAGCCACAGCTTGCTTGTTATGAAGATTTCTCCCCGTGGAATTCCGCTGTCGCGAACAGCCTTTCCAACTTCTTCCTCGTTGAAATAAGCAGTTGCTGTGTCGATGTGACGATAACCAGCGTCAAAAGCCTCGCGGACTGCCTTGTAGGTGCTGCCGTCCGCAGGTATCATAAACACGCCGAAACCTATCGCGGGTATCTTTATTCCGTCATTTAAAGTAACTGTTTCCATTGTATTTCCTCCTGATTAGAATTTGCAATCCGCGAAACACGCAAGCCCTCGCTGCGCTCGGTTTGCGCTAGCCTAGCCCACTCGGCTACGCTGCGCTCCGCCGAGCGGGCTGCTTTCGCGAATTGCAATTATTCTCTGCCTTTTACGGTATTCAAAAACTCGGCGATGTGCCAGTCGTAGTGATCGATAATTTCCGTGTGACCCGTGTCAAGTGTGCTGATTTTCTGCATTTCTTCATCTGTCAGAGTGAAGTCGAAAATGTCAATGTTCTCAATAATGCGTTCCTTGTGTACGGATTTCGGGATAACGACCACGCCACGCTGAATATTCCACCGCAGAATAACCTGTGCGGCGGTTTTATTGTGCGCCTTTGCGATCTCGGTCAGTATCTCGTTTGTGAAAACACCCCTGCCCGCCTCCGCAAACGGAGCCCAAGCCTCCACCGCAACGCCGAAATGCTCCGCGCACTCGAGATCGGTTTTCCTTTGGAAGAACGGGTGGCACTCTATCTGGTTCACCATGGGCTTTATCTCGGCGTTCATACAGAGGTCGGTGAGCCGTTCGGGGTAGAAATTCGACACGCCGATCGCGCGGACCTTGCCCTCTTTGTAAAGCTCCTCCAACGCCCTCCACGAGCCGTAATAGTCCGACAGCGACTGGTGCAGGAGCATAAGGTCAATATACTCCGTACCGAGCCGTTGGAGTCCCGCTTCAAATGCATTTTTCGTTTTTTCGTATCCAAAATTGGAGACCCATATTTTTGAAGTTACAAACACTTCGTCACGATTCAGACCGCTTTTCCTGACCGCCGAGCCGACCGCTTCCTCGTTCATATAGCTTT
>JAFLUE010000095.1 GCA_022508945.1 Oscillospiraceae bacterium | reverse complement strand
GATGGTAGCGGCAGTCGGATTTGAACCAACGACACCCTGGGTATGAACCAAGTGCTCTAGCCAACTGAGCTATGCCGCCATATCAACTTAATTATTATACCATGTAAAAAGGTATTTGTCAAGTGCTTTTTAGAAAAATGTGAAAAAAATTTTTGCCGATGAAAAACATATTGAATGTGTCGGTTTTAGCCAAAGTGGCATATAATGCTCCAGAGCGGCAGTGCTTTGCGGACATAGTCGGCGCATTGCCGAAGCAAATAAAAACATTTAGGAGAAAACTATGCCTTACAGTATTTATATAAAATCGTTTACAGCCGCGCAGAAGGCCCGAAATTTATTGTATCAGCACAATATCCGCAGTGTGATAACGCGTACCTCAAGCAAAACGCAGGGCTGCGGATTTGCGCTGAAGATCTTGGACAACAGCGTCGGCAAAGCGGAGGTTTGCGCTCTGCTGAAGCGAATCGGAGAATCCTGTGATATATCTTGACAATGCCGCGACAACTTTTCCAAAGCCGCGGTCGGTCTATAATCTCTGGCGAAGCTCAATGAGCGTTTACGGCGCAAACCCCGGACGCTCGGGTCACGCATTTTCGGTAAAAACCGCCGAAGCTGTATATCATTCGCGCGAGATATGCGCGGAGTTTTTCGGCGGGGAGGTTGAAAACACGATATTTACCTTAAATTGTACCTCCGCGCTGAATTTCGCCATAAAAGGCGCAGCGCGGCGCGGAAGTCATTTTGTAATGAGCGATATAGAACACAACGCCGTGTCGCGCCCTGTGTATGCCGCAGCGCGCGAGCTTGGCGGAAGCTGTACAATATTTGAAAATACACTCGACGACGATCAGACTGTTAAAAACGCCGAGCGAGCTATAAACGAAAACACCTCTGTTCTCGTCTGCACAGCCGCCAGCAACGTTATAGGAAGAAGAAATCCCATTTCCCGGCTTGGTGAGCTATGCAAAAAGCGCAATATCTGCTTTATAGTTGACGCGGCACAGGGCGCGGGGGTATTACCGCTTAAAATGGACAGCGGCATAAATATCCTTTGCGCGGCGGGACATAAGGGGTTATACGGACCCATGGGTACGGGGCTTATGATAACAGACGGGAAATATCCGCTCAAAACCATAATGGAGGGCGGCACGGGAAGCGCGTCGGAAAGCATTGTCCAGCCCGAATTCACGCCCGACCGCTTTGAAAGCGGAACAATTAACACCGCGGGAGTAATTGCACTCGGCGCGGGGGTTGAGTTTGTGAAGGAGAAAACGCCCGAGACGATTTTAAACCACGAGCTTTCACTTTGCAGGAAGTTCTGCCGAGGGGCAAGGGAGCTTGGCATAACGCTTTACAACGACATTACCGAGGAAAACTCATCAAAGTACGCGCCTGTTGTTTCGTTCAACATCGGTGGCATGAGCGCGTCTGACGGTGCGGCGTTGTTATCCGAAAACGGATTGTATCTGCGGGCGGGGCTGCATTGTGCGCCGCTTTGTCACAAGAAGATCGGAACTATAGACGGCGGGACGATACGGTTTTCGCCGTCGGCGTTCACGACCGAGGGCGAGGTCAACGCGCTGCTCAAAACGTTAAGTACAATTCGCTAACCGTACAAAAAAACTTTGGAAGATGGTCCGATGGAAAAGCCATCCCGATGGCGGCTTTTTTCAGAAAGGTTTTCTTCGGGAAATAAAGGAAAAAACACCGGAACAAGCGTTGAATAAAAAATTGACGAACATAAAATAAGTTTTAGGAAAGAATTTTCCGCGAAAAAAGAAAAATAAATTTGGGAGTTGAATTTTAACATTACAGCTCCCGAAATCTTTTATACAGCAACAAACGGTATTATGGACAAACAACATCAGAAAGGGTGATCTCATTATGTGCGGCATAGCCGGAGAAATTGATTTCAAAAACAAGATTCGCAGAGAGCTTCTGAACAAAATGAGCGAGGTGCTTACTCCAAGAGGCCCCGACGCGGAGGGTATATACATTGACGAAAATGTCGGGTTCGCCCACCGAAGGCTTATAGTTATTGATCCGGAAAACGGAAAACAGCCGATGAGCTTCAAAGACTATACGCTGATATACAACGGCGAGCTGTACAACACCGAAGATATACGCCGCGGGCTTGTTGAAAAGGGATATGAGTTTACAGGTCATTCGGATACCGAGGTCGTTCTCAAAGCTTTTGCGGAGTACGGGGAAAAGTGCCTCGAAATTTTCAACGGCATTTTCGCGTTTGCCATATGGAACAAGCGCGAACAGAAGCTGTTTCTGGCGCGCGACAGGATAGGCGTAAAGCCGCTTTTTTACGCGAAAACAAGCGGCGGTATAGTGTTTGCGAGCGAAATAAAGTCGCTCTTGCTGCATCCCGAAATAAAACCGATCATTACCGAAGAGGGAGCGGCTCAGATAATGCTTGTTGGTCCCGCAAAAATAGTCGGAAGCGGAGTTTTCAGGGACATAAGCGACCTTCCCGCGGCACATTATGCCGAGTTTTCCCGCGAAGGACTAAAGGTAAAGCGATATTGGAGTTTAATTGCAGCGCCGCATGACGAGAGCTTCGAGGAGACGGCACAGCATACGCGCGAGCTGATTTTCGACGCGGTAAAACGCCAGCTCGTAAGCGATGTTCCGCTTTGTACATTTTTGTCGGGCGGGCTTGACAGCTCGATAATCTCGGCGATCGCCGCAAAGGAGTTTGAAGCCCGCGGCGAAAGGCTTACGACATACTCTATCGACTACAAAAACAACCGCGAGAATTTCGTCGCAAGCTCGTTTCAGCCCGACGAAGACGCGCCTTATGTTCTTGAAATGGCGAAGTTTATAAACTCCGAGCATATAGGAGTCGAGCTTGATACACCCGCGCTTGCCGACGCGCTTGAATACTCGACATACGCGCGTGATCTTCCGGGAATGGCGGATGTTGACAGCTCGCTGTATCTGTTCTGCCGCGAGATAAAGAAAACGCATTCTGTCGCGCTTTCGGGAGAATGTGCGGATGAAATTTTCGGCGGGTACCCTTGGTATCACCGTCCCGAGGTCATTCATTACGACGGGTTTCCCTGGGCAACAAGCATTCCCGAGCGCGCGGCGCTAATGAAGACTCCGATGAGCGCCGAGGCTGCCGAGGCGTTTGTCAGAAAGGCATATAAACGCTGTCTTGAAGATGTTGACTATCTTGACGGAGAAAACGCCGAGGAACGCAGAATGCGTGAAATGTTCGTGCTTAATCTTGAATATTTCATGGCTACCCTGCTCGATCGAAAGGACAGAATGAGTATGGCGCACGGGCTTGAAGTGCGTGTGCCGTTCTGCGATTATCGGCTTGTGGAATACGCGTATAACATTCCCTCCGCGTTCAAGAATTACCGAGACCGCGAAAAGGGTCTTGTTCGTCACGCGATGACGGGAGTTCTCCCCGAACACGTTCTGTGGCGCAAGAAATCGCCGTATCCCAAAACACACAACCCGAATTATATGAGGCTTTTGTCTCAGAAGCTCACAAGCTTGCTGGACAGCGGCGATTGCCGTCTGACTCAGCTTGTAAACGAACGGGCGCTGCGCGAGATGCTTGAAACAAACGGGGCTTCGTTCAAAAAGAATTGGTACGGTCAGCTTATGACCGTACCCCAGACCTACGCCTACTTCCTGCAGATCGAGTATTGGATGAGAAAATACAACATTGTCAATGAATAAAGTTTGATATACAATAAACCGTGACGCGCTCGGAGATCCCGAGCGCGTTCTTGACTATAAAAACACTGTTTACCGATTGCTGCCAACTGTTTCGTTCCACATGATATCCGGAACGTCACCTCCAAGAACAAGCGGCATCATTTCGTTTATAAATTTGATCGCGGACTTGACCGAACGGTTGTCCTCAAGGAACATAAACGTGCCGCTGCCGATGACGAGAGAAACGAGATATTCGGCGAATGACGAGAAGCTGTTTTTGGCAAAGTCTGTCATCTTGTTTACGATCGCTCGGTAATCCGCCTCGGTTATTATCCCGCAGGCAAACGAATTCCTCGCAAAGCCGATCTTCTCGCAGATATCCCACGCGGATAAACCGCCTCGCTCGGGAAGATATTTCGCGATGTAGCTGAAAAAAACTGTGAGGTCGCTGAAAAGCTCACGGCCGTTGATATCAAGCTTTGATGTGTCGAAGTCGGGCTTTCCTATTACATTTGAGCAGACATTATGCAAAAGAAGCGACAGGTTATAGCTGAAGTTATTGTTGCAGAAATCGTCAAGCGACTTTTTATCGGTTATTTTAAAGTTTTTCTTTAAAAACTCGCGCACAACGGGCTTGTCATCATCAGAAAATGTCTTCAGAAAATCCTTGAACCCAAGTACGAACTTCGTACCGGGAATGCGCCGTATCGCCGACAAATACCCGAGCCGCATCGAAAATTCCTCATCTGAAACGCGGTATTTCACTCTTCCCATGCCCGAAGCACAGTGCTTTTCAAGCGTAATTTTAACACGGTTAGATATTCCGGCAAGCTTATGCAGATCCTCTAAAAGAAACGAATTACATTCTTCGATCTCGCCTTTCAGATTCAAAGTATCATCGGGATCGGCAGCAAGTCCCCTCTCATAGAAGTGTTTTGCGGCAAATTCATGGTCGGTCTTATAGAAGGAATATCCTCTCTGATACCAATACCTCGCGATATCCTCGTTTGACCGGCAGCGCGGGAATATCTCCTGAAGCTCACGCGAAGCCTCGCCGAATCTCTCCGAGCTGTTATATGCGCCGATCAGACGAAACCACAGCTTGTTGCTCCATTTTTCTTTCGGTATCTTCGTAATTTCATTTATTATATCGGT
Source organism: Oscillospiraceae bacterium (assembly GCA_022508945.1). GTDB lineage: Bacteria > Bacillota > Clostridia > Oscillospirales > Ruminococcaceae > CAG-115. Next base: position 3,371 of record JAFLUE010000095.1, on the reverse strand, counting down.
AAACTTATCCTCATCATAAAGCTTGTCGAGAGTTTCGTAAACCGCGTCGTTATCGGGAATAAAGTTATCCATAATTGTCCTCCGTTTTATATTTACCGTATTATTATAACACAAAATGCGACAAATGTCAAGAACGGAGTGTACGGTTTTACACAATTGGCATTATACGGAATTCTGCCCACCGATAAATTCCAATTTTTCAGCAGTCATAAATTACCGAAAAAACAGCAAAATATATTTGATCCAACACCGCGTAAAGGAGCTGTTTTATATTGCTTATAGTCATAGGCGACACAAACGCGCCGAGTCTTTTTGGCAAAATTTTCCCGGAAACAGAGCTTGTCCGCGCTCGGGGAGATGTTGAGATAAGCGCGCCGGACGCCGTTGTTATAGCAAAAACCAAAGCTTTTGAGGTCTTGAACGCGTTCGGGGTCATTGTCGGAGAGAACGCCGAGGTAAATACCCCGCGCGGCGTTCAGCTCATCGTCTGCGGAAACAGCCCCAAAAACACCGTTTCCATGACCTCCCGAACGAGCGATAAAATAACCCTTGCACTAAACCGTGCAGTCAAGACCCAAAATGGCATATGCGAGCCGCTTGAGCTTCCCGTAGATCTCCTCGGCGGCTTCTCGGAGTTTGACTATATGTCCGCCTTTGCGGGGGCAATATTACTTCACGGAAAACCCTTCTGAAGCCCTTGGAGGAGCTTTATTCATCTCGGATCAAAGTGAAAATGAATCCACCCATTTTTTCCATGCTTCCTCGTCCTGAGTACCATGAACAACGATGCCCTCTTCAATGACCGCCTTGGCGCTTACGCTCACCTTAAGGTCGGACAAGGAATTTTCAAAGCCGCTGCTGCCGGAGGTAGCGAAAAGTATTATCCTCTTATCCGAGAAATCATAGCTTTCGAGAAATGTGTTTAAAATTGTCGGCGCAGTATACCACCACACCGGAAAGCCGAGGAAAATAACGTCAAAGTCCTCAATATTCGCGTTTTTATCGGCAATGGCAGGACGCAGGTTTTTGTTGTTCATTTCCACGGAGCTTCGCGAGTCTTTGTTGTTCCAATCCAGATCTGCTTTTGTATACGCCACCTCGGGTCGTATCTCATAAAGCTCGGCATTTGCCGCCTTTGCTATTTTATTTGCGGCGTCTTTTGTAACTCCGCTTGCGCTGAAATACGCGACCAGTTTTTTGCTCATTTCTATTTCCTCCATTGTTTTTATGTATCAGCCGCTTCGTTTTTTGAAGCCTCATATGCCTCTTTAACTGCTCTCGAAAGCTGGTCGGCGCATGATGTCGGTCTTCGTCCGCAGATAATGCCGCTGAGCTTTTCGGATATCTGCTCTACGGTCCACCCCTCGATGAGCAGTGGGATAGCCTTGAGGTTTCCGTTACAGCCGCCCATAAACTTTACATTATGAACAACATTTCCGTCAAGATCAAGACTGATGACCTGAGAACAGGTGTTTTCGGTCACATAATCATAGTGGAACATCAAAGCACCTCCTCTACCCTTTCCTTTACCTTGGCGAGAGAATCCGTCGGCTCAAAACGCGCAACGATCCCGCCGTTTCTGTCGATAAGGAACTTAGTGAAATTCCACTTTATGTTGCCGTTGTTTTTATAATCCTTATCCATTTTTTTCGCGACAGCCTTAAGCATAAGCCCCATTGCGCCGCTAAATCCTCCAAATGTTGTATTTTCGGTAAGATATTTGTAAAGCGGGAGCGCATTTTCACCGTTCACGTCAATTTTCGCAAACTGGGGGAAGGTAATTCCGTAGCGTCCCGTGCAGAAGCTGTGGATCTCCTCGTCGTCGCCCGGCGCTTGATTTCCGAACTGATTACAGGGAAAATCAAGTATCTCAAATCCGTCCTTTTGATGCAGCTCATACAGCTCCTGAAGCTCGTCATACTGCGGAGTAAATCCACACCCCGTAGCTGTGTTTACAATAAGCAGTACCTTCCCCTTATAATCGGACATTGAAACCTCGCTTTGGTCCTGTGCTTTAAAGCTGTAGTCATAAATACTCATTTGCAATTATCCTCCTTTAAATTTCGCACAATTTAATTGCGTGCTATCTATTTTTATTATAACAAACTTCCGAACTTTTGTCAAGAGCTTTTTAAAACTTTTTCAACACCATTTATCAGCTTTTCGACATGGCTTTTTGGCTGTGTTTCTCGATTCTGACGCAAAAGCCGATATTCTTTTGGCAGGCATTGACAAATGAAGGTTATTGTTATATAATATTCTTGTATAAATGCTTTTATCATGATTGCAGTACCCTCGCACATACGCGCAATTATGCAATTGGAAGGAGCTTTTGAGATGAGATTTTATACGGTTGAAACTGACGGAAAGCAGATGCCCGCGGTTATGCATAAAAGCGGAAAACTGCTTCCGATAAATGATTTTGCGGATATGAACGAGCTTATTGAATTCATGACCGCCGAACAGCTAAAACAGCTTAACGCCTTATGTAATGATGAAAAAGCGGATAAGCTTTTGGCATTCGGGGAGGTCAAACTATGCGCGCCTATCCCCTTTCCAAAGCAGGATCTGATCTGTCTCGGCGTAAACTACAGCGAGCATATCGAGGAAACAAAGGACATTGAGGATTTCGCGGGTAAGACCGACGCGGTTTATTTTTCAAAGCGCGCAAACTACGCTATCGGCGACGGAGAATTTATTCCGAACTACGATTTTGTGGACAGTTTGGACTATGAGGCGGAGCTTGGGGCAGTTATCGGAAGGGACTGTAAAAACGTTTCGGAGGAAAACGCGTTGGATTACATTTTCGGCTATACGGTCATAAACGACATAAGCGCGCGAAACCTGCAATTCAAGCACAAGCAGTGGTTTTACGGAAAGAGCCTCGACGGCTACACGGCGATGGGTCCTTGTATTGTAACAGCCGACGAGATAGGCGATATAAACTCGCTTCGGATAAGCTGCAGTGTAAACGGCGAGCTTCGTCAAAACAGCAGCACCGCGCTCATGATCACCAAGATCCCGCAGGCAATATGCGAGCTTTCGCTCGGCTTCACCCTTAGATCGGGGACGATAATTTCCACGGGGACTCCGGGCGGCGTTGCGCTCGGAATGGCTGAACCGAAGTGGCTGAAAAGCGGAGATGAGGTCATATGCGAGGTCGAGAAGATAGGTCGGCTCAGGAATATTGTATCTTAGCACAGAACAAGTTACCGTCATCCGTATTAACAGTCTTTGAAAAGAAGTCTAAAAGAAAAATATAAAAGCGTTGTTTTGACGGATTTATTTAAAATAGAATTTCAAAATTCATCACTTTACGGCAGCGGAGCTGCCGTAAAGTGAGAACCGCTTAAAATTTTTTCAAAAGAAAA
>JAFLUE010000094.1 GCA_022508945.1 Oscillospiraceae bacterium | reverse complement strand
AGGAGGTACATATGAGAAGCGCCTGTCCGCCGATAATGTACGGCTGTAAGTATCTTAACTTCTCGCGCAGCACGAGCGAGCTTGATCTTATAGCGCGCAGAATAATCGACGAGTTTGAGGGAGCTAAGGGCGTAGAGTACATAATGGAGTATTCAAGCCCCGAGACCGAGCGCGGAAAAAAGCTCCGCGCGGAGATATGCAGAAGACTGAAGCTCACTTCTCTTGAATTCCAGTCCCTTGAGGGCGAGGTCAAGGCAATAGGGCTGCCTCATGACAGGATATGCACATACTGCTGGTCTGGCTTGTAATTAATAATTCGTAATGTAATTATGGGTCGGACTATAACGATCTCGCATTACATTATATAAACTAAATTTGTATAGTGTTTTTTGCACGGTCCGATACGTAATGAATATAAAAAATAAATAAGCATTACACATTAATATAAAATGGCGCGGGAACAGGGAAGGAAGTTGATTATTTGAACGGCATTCATGAAGAATGTGGTGTTTTCGGAGTTTACAGCAATAAGCTTACAAACGTTGCACATCTTACTTATTTCGGGCTTTACGCGCTCCAGCACAGGGGACAGGAGAGCTGCGGGATAGTGGTGAACGAGCGCGGCGTGTTCAAGACGCATAAGGGCTTGGGGCTTGTGAACGAGGTCTTCGGCGAAAGAGAGCTTAACGAGTTCGAGGACGGAAGGATCGCGGTAGGTCACGTCCGCTATTCAACAACGGGAAACGTAAATACCTCAAACTGCCAGCCGCTTACCGTAAGACACGTAAAAGGCTCGCTGGCTATAGCGCATAACGGGAATCTTGTAAACGCGCTTGAATTAAGGCGCGAATACGAGCTGAGAGGCGCGATCTTCCATACCACAAGCGACACAGAGGTTATCTCATACGCGATTACCCGCGAGAGGCTTGAGAGCGGTTCGATACAAGAGGCTGTAGAGAAAGCCATGCACAAAATTAAGGGCGCGTATTCTCTCGTCATAATGTCGCCGAAAAAGCTCATCGCGGCGCGCGACCCGAACGGCTTTCGACCGCTTTCTATCGGCGTTCTGCCGGATAACGGCGGATATGTCGCGGCGAGCGAGACCTGCGCGTTTGACAGCATCGGCGCGAAATTTCTCAGAGACGTTGAGCCGGGAGAGATTGTCGTCATCGACGAAAACGGCATCACCTCTATAAAAACGCACTGCGGTAAAAAAAGTTCAATGTGCGTGTTTGAGTTCATTTATTTCGCCCGTCCCGATTCGATAATCGAAGGTGCGTCGGTACACAGAGCAAGACTCAGGGCGGGAAGCTTTCTCGCGCTCGAACACCCCGTTCAGGCGGATGTTGTTATAGGCTGTCCCGACAGCGGACTTGACGCGGCGCTGGGTTTTTCGCAGACCTCGGGGATACCATATGGAGTCGGCTTTATCAAAAACCGCTATATAGGAAGAACGTTTATCCAGCCGACGCAGGGCATGAGAGAAAATTCCGTGAAGATAAAGCTGAATGTTATCCGCGAGACCGTCGAGGGAAAACGCGTGGTTCTTGTGGACGACAGTATTGTCAGAGGAACGACCTCGGCAAAGGTCGTTCAGCTTCTCAGAAACGCCGGAGCGAAGGAAATACACATGAGGATAAGTTCTCCGCCGTTTATAAGCGAGTGTTTTTTCGGCACGGACATTGACAGCAAGGAGAACCTTATCGCAAACAAGCATTCCGTTGAGGAAATAGCGAAAATGATCGGTGCGGACAGCCTCGGCTTTTTAAGCACGGAGAATGTCGTAAAGCTTGCGGAAAACGCGAAATGCGGATTTTGCAGAGGCTGTTTTACGGGAGAATATCCGATAGAGGTTCCGGGAGAGATACCGAAAGATAAGTTCGAGACGAAATTTACGGAATAAGCGTTTAGAAGTTAGATGTTAGAAGTTAGAAATGCTCTTTGTTTGCTCATTTAAAGCGGGTGCGTTTCTGCTGCGATTCTAACCTCTAACCTCTAACATCTAAATGAAAAGGAGTATTGAAATGAACAGTTACAGCGAAAGCTACAAAGCGGCAGGAGTCGATGTTACGGCGGGATATGAGAGCGTTAAGCTTATAAAAGATGACGTAAAACGCACGGAGATCCCGGGCTGTATATCCGGAATAGGCGGATTCGGCGGGCTGTTTCAGCTTGACGTAAGCGGAATGTCCGAGCCTGTTCTCGTATCCGGAACGGACGGAGTAGGGACAAAGCTCAAGATCGCCATGCTTCTGAATAAGCACGACACGATCGGTATTGACTGTGTGGCGATGTGTGTAAACGACATTATCTGCTGTGGAGCAAGACCGCTGTATTTCCTCGATTATATCGCTATCGGAAAGAATATACCCGAAAAGGTCGCGTCTATTGTAAAGGGCGTTGCGGACGGCTGTGTTATGGCAGGCTGCGCGCTCGTAGGCGGCGAGACCGCCGAACACCCCGGCATGATGGCGGAGGACGAGTATGACATAGCGGGGTATTCAACGGGCGTTGTCGATAAGTCGAAGATAATCGACAATACTAAGATAAAGCCCGGCGACGCTATCATCGGCATCGCGTCGAGCGGCGTTCATTCAAACGGCTTTTCGCTTGTAAGAAAGGTATTCAATATAAACGAGCAGAAGGTCAAAACATTTGTTCCCGAATTGAAGAAATCGCTTGGCGAAGCGCTTCTCACGCCTACGAGAATTTATGTAAAGCCGGTGCTTGATCTTATTTCAAAGGTAAATGTAAAGGGGATCTCTCATATTACAGGCGGCGGCTTTTACGAGAATATCCCGCGTATGCTTCCCGAAGGTATCTCGGCGAAGATCGCAATGGGAAGCTGGCAGATACCCGCGATCTTCAGCCTTATCCAAAAAGAGGGCAATATAAACGAACACGATATGTATAACACCTTCAATATGGGCGTCGGAATGGCTGTCGTAGTGGCGAAAGAGGACGCAGAAAGGGCTGTCGAAATACTGAACGAAAACGGCGAGGAAGCCAACATTATCGGCTCGACTGTTGAGGGAACGGTAGGAGTTTTGTTCAGCTATTGATATGTCGGCTCGGAGTGAGGGATAATGGGGTTTTTTGACATTTTTAGGAAGAAAAAGGGAGCTGCGGTCGGCGCAAATTCCGAAAAGATCGAGCTTTTTGAGGGCAGATTCGCGATCAACGGAAAAGCGGTTGAATTTTCGCCGAATATCGACGTGCTGATAAAGATGTTCGGACAGCCGCGCAGGATCGACGCAAAAGACCCGAACCGCGTAAACTTCGCGTGGGACAGCCTTGGACTTTACTGCTATACGAACGGCGGCTCTATTGTCACCTGCGTGGGGGTTCGGCTTCATAAGGGCGAAAACTCCTATGCACATTTCCCGACGGAGCTGTATAAGGGCGTGGTGACTATTAACAAAAAGCCGTGGTTTTCGCTGATGGGCGATACAAAAAGGGTAGGCGACACGGGACTGTTTAAGGTCGTCAACCTCGGCGGATACTCGGTGACATTTTCTTATGACGATGAATTGCGTTTTGAGAACGATTGCAACGAAATTGAGATCTCGTTTCAGGAATTTGATTTCAATATGATAATATGACATGGGATTTTTTGACTTTTTTAATAAAAATAAAGCTGTGGAAACAGAAGCCTCGGAAGTTACAGTATGCCTTGATGAAGATCGAATCGTTATAAACGAAAAGTCTGTTGATATTCCGTCGCATATCGACGTGTTTATAAAGCTGTTCGGAAAGCCGCGCGAGATAGTCTGCCCAAAGGACGACATGAGCAAGAATTCCGAAGCTGTAAACAAGATACTCGAGCTGAACCTGACCACACGCCGAGTAAATTACGCATGGGACAAGCTCGGATTGTACTGTTATACGAGAAACGGCTCTGTTGTACACACGATAGGAATAAGGCTTAATGAGGGAGACATCTGCTCGAAGACCTACCCGACCGAGTTTTTCAAGGGCGAGGTAACGATAAAGGGAATGCACTGGTTTGAGGCGGTGAAAAAACTGCCAAACATTGACGAGGATATGGAGTTTTTCAAGACGCTCGACCTCGGTATATATACTGCGATTGCCGAGTATGCTGACTATGGACAGGACGATCATACCCGTACGGAAAAGGACTACACGGAAATAGAAGTTCAATTGAACAGGTTCAATTAAGATAAGGAAAACGCTATGAAAAATATTGTTGTACTGGTTTCGGGCGGAGGCACGAACCTACAGGCGCTTATTGACGCGGAGAAACGCGGAGACATCAAAAACGGAAAAATAACCTGCGTTATTTCCTCAAAGGCGGACGCTTATGCGCTCGAAAGAGCGAAAAATGCGGGGATAGACAGCGTTGTCCTCGAAAGAAAGGCATATGCCGACAGCAAAGCCTACAGCGAGGCAATACTCGCCGAGCTTCAAAAGCAAAACGCGGAGCTGGTGGTTTTGGCGGGATTTATGACGATACTTGACGAATGTGTGACCAAGGCTTACCCGTACAGAATAATAAATGTTCATCCCGCGCTCATACCGAGCTTTTGCGGCGAGGGCTTTTACGGACTGAAGGTGCATAAGGCGGCTCTTGATTACGGTGTGAAGATATCCGGAGCGACAGTGCATTTCGTAAACGAAAAGGCGGACGCGGGCGCGATAATACTGCAGGGTACAGTTGACGTTCAAAACGGTGACACGCCCGAAACGCTCCAGCGCAGGATAATGGAAAACGTTGAGTGGAAGCTGCTTCCGAAAGCGGTCTCGCTGTTCTGCGAGGACAGGATAACTATCCGCGGCGGTAAGGCGTATATTGAGTAAATGTGTGAAAACTGCGAAAATATCAGGCTTGTAAAGCTGTTCAAATCGCCGCGCGAATATAGGCGGTGTGTGGAGTATATCAAGAGCCTGGTTGATGGCGGCGGCTTTGAGCTTGTTGAGGGGAGCTGCCCGCTCGATAAGGCAGAGGACGAAAACGGATGTTGGGCGGACGATATTATCTGCCATGTAATAAGGTGCGGAAAATGCAAACAGGTATTTTCCTGCCGCGTTAACACCTATCGCGGCGGTGGTTCATTCGCAAAGGGGCGTTGATAATGATTACAAACATACACGACGGCAGATTCGGGCTTGAGGGGAATCTGCGGTGGGAGCTGTTTGACCGCGAGCTTGAGGTCAGTATAGACAGGGGCGCGGATATAAACTATGCGGAAAAATGCGCGGAGGCTCTTGTAAATCTCCCCGACGATACCGTTCAGTCCATTTTTGAAGCAGCGAAGCGGAATTTCCTCTTTTTCTGCGAATATGTCGGCCATGATTTCAACGAGGATATGGACGTTAAGATCTACCCCGATACCCACGCCGAAGAAATTCGCGCGGATATCTTCCCGCACGTTTTTATCGTGGATAAACCAAAAGATGAGCGCGTGGGGTTTCACATCGAGTGCGACTGCTGCTGGGAGCCTGAGCATGGGCTTGAGATTACGATCCTTGACGGCAGGCTCGTTTATCTCGGTCCCTTTGAGGACAACGGTCCGTGGGGCAAATATCCCGAGGACGACGAGTGGAACTTCGCGGTAAAGCGAAGCTAAAATAAACACAGAAAACGGAGTGGCGAGGGTTTATGAGTGACTATTCTATTCACAACAGCGAGAAATATTTCAATCGGCTTGAGGGAGTCCTTTATTCAAAGCTCTTTGATCTGAAGCTTCCTTTTGTAGCCAAGAACTGTGACGAGGAATACGCAAAGCGCTGTGCGGAGTTCTTCGAGGCGCTCGACCTTGACAGTGAGGCGTTTTCAGAGCTTATCTGCGCGGGAATCGACTATGTGACGGAGCTTCTTGACGAGCGCGGAGACGAGTTTGATTTGGGCGAGGAATTTGACGAGATGACCCCGGAGGATTTCCTGAGAATTACAGCGCCCGTGGTTATCGTTTTTGAAAAGCATAGTCTGCTTACCGATGATGACAGTCCGATAGGCTTCAGTATCCAAATGCGTTTAAGGGAGGTAGCTGACGAGTTTTTCGAGCTTGCCATGCAGGAGGAAAAGCCGATCTACGCGGGAGAATACCGCGGCGTTTCGCCTTGGAATGAAAAGCTGCTGAAGAAAAAGTGGAATTATGTTGAAGGTTAGTTTTTAATGAGTTTTTTATGCTTACAATGAACCAACATAAATTTACCGGTAAGGCGGATCTGTATGAGAAATTCCGTCCCGGCTACCCCGAGGAGCTTGTTGATTTTCTGTATGATAAAACCGAGTACAAGGCTGTCGCTGATATCGGCGCGGGAACGGGAAAATTCACGCGCTGCTTGTTAAAGAAGCCGTGGAAGATCACAGCCGTCGAGCCTAACGGCGATATGCGTGAAAAGCTCGAGGCAATCGAGGGTATCACGGTTGTAAACGCGTCCGCCGAGAACACGGGGCTTGAGGCGCGGTCGTTCGGACTGGTTGCGGCGGCACAGTCGTTTCACTGGTTTGATGAGGAGAAATTCAAGGAGGAATGTAAGAGGATACTTACCGACAGCGGAAGGGTCGCGATCGTCTGGAACAGCTTTATTGACGAGGGGCTTGCGCGGCGTCAGACTGAGATTTGCAGAAAATACAGCACCGACGCGCATTTCAGACAGACGGGTCACGCGGGTATGAGAGAAAAGGACGAGAGCGACGCTTTTTTTGCGGGATACTTTAAAGAGTTTCAAAAGCTGGAGTTTTTCGGCGAGCGGAGCTTCGACCGCGAAAGCTTTATCGGAGAAACGCTTTCGCGCTCATATGCGCCAAAGCTCGGACAGCCGGATCACGAGCGGCTTGTCGAGGAGCTGAACATGGTGTTTTCGGAGTTTGAAAGCGGCGGAAAAGCCGCTGTTAAATGCAGTACAACGCTCTATTTCGGTAAATTTTAATTCGGGAGGTTAATTATGATAACATTGGACAAGGAACTGAACTCACTGGCGTATCACGGCAGGGGGATCATTATCGGAAGATCGGAAAACAAGGCGGTTATAGCGTATTTCATTATGGGCAGAAGCGAAAACAGCCGAAACCGCGTTTTTGTTGAGGACGGACAGGGAATACGCACTCAGGCGTTTGACGAGAGCAAGATGACCGATCCGCACCTTATCATCTACGCGCCCGTGCGTGTTCTTGGAAACAAGACCATAGTGACAAACGGCGACCAGACCGACACGATCTACGAGCTTATGGACAAGCAGATGACGTTTGAGGAGAGCCTGAGGACCCGCGAGTTTGAAGACGATAAGCCGAACTATACTCCGAGGATCTCGGGAATTGTCCATATTGAAAGTGGTTCTGTGAATTACGCGATGTCCATTCTCAAAAGCGCAAACGGAGATCCCGATTCATGCAGAAGGTATACGTTTGCCTACTCAAACCCGCAAAGCGGCATGGGAAGCTTTATACATACCTACGCGGGCGATGAGCAAAACGGCAGGCTCCCGAGCTTTGAGGGAGAGCCGAAGGACGTAGTTATCCCGAAAATGGGTATAGACGAGTTTACGGATTTTGTCTGGAACGCTCTTAACGCGGACAACAAGGTCTCGCTTTTTACACGGTATATTGACATCGAGACAGGAAAATTTGAGAGCAGAATTGTAAACAAGAACAAATGAGGTAGTTATGACGTTTAAATATCATCCGGAGCCGAAAAAAACAGGGGCGTTCCATCAGGATAAAACGGTCATGTGTGAATGCTGCGAAAAGGAAACAAACGTATATTACAGCGGTCCGTTTTATTCGACAGAGAATGTAAAGCATTTGTGTCCCGAATGTATTGCGAGCGGAAGCGCCGCCGAGAAATTCAACGGCGCATTCCAGGACAGAGAGTCCACGGACAAGGTATCCGACAAGTCAAAGATCGACGAGCTTATCCACCGTACTCCGGGATACAGCGGCTGGCAGCAGGAATACTGGCTGGCGTGTTGTGATGATTTCTGCGCGTTTTTGGGATATCCCGATTGGAATGAAATAGAGAAAATGGGTATCGACAATGAAGTAGAAGAAACCTACCGCGACGATATCTGTATGCTGGACTTCGATACAGCTAAAGAGCAGCTGAAAGCGGGCGAGCAGGGGTATTTGTTTAAATGTCTGCATTGCGGGAAACATTATTTGTACATTGATGTTGACTAATGAGCTGTTATAACAATTAATTGTGAAGCGTCCGAAAAGTATAAGGGCCTTCAGGACGAAATTTGCGGATTTTCATGGCACGTTGACTGTGTATAATTGACAGTAATAATTTGCTTACTGTCAACTGAAAAAAGGAGGATATTATGAACGAACTTGAACTTAAATACGGCTGCAACC
>JAFLUE010000093.1 GCA_022508945.1 Oscillospiraceae bacterium | reverse complement strand
AAGATTATCTATACCCCCGGATGCTATGATTGAGTATGCCGCCAAAGTATTCGGATCTTGCAGTGGCATATCCAAAACGACGAGCAGGGAATATTCCGCAGTCAGTTTGCCTTCACAGGTTTTTTTCCACATATACGATCACAAACTTAGGACGAGACTCCTCATTTTCTTTTGAAGCATCATTCTTTTTAGGGGAAGGAAACAATGTTCTTACATCTTTGGTATAATCGGCGGTATAGCCTAACTTTTCATAAAAGCCCACTGCTTCATCGCGGCTGGTTATAATGATTTTCTTATATCCTTTTTCGCGTATCCATTCCTCTGCAGCTTCAATGGCAAGCCGTCCCGCGCCAATTCCGCGCGCGAAGGATACCGTCGCTACACGCTCGATTTTGGCGTACCCTTCTTCCGGGACGAAATGTACGCGGCAGGTGCTAAGCGGCGCGCCATTATCGTCTGTAACCAAAATATAATCCGAATCGGGCGTATCTCCGTCAAATTCGCCCTGTAATGAAACTCCGAATCCGTATACCATAGCCTCGGTTCTCACATAATAAACTCCCGCCCGTTCATAGGTTTCACGCGCACGAATTGCTTTCATTGCTTTGCTCCTTTTTAGTTTTAATACTCGAATAGATCATTCGATAGATAATGATCTCCCCCGTCAGGAAATATGAGAACAATGTTTTTGCCGTGATTTTCGGGGCGCTTAGCGACAACCGTTGCCGCCTTCAAAGCCGCTCCCGCGGATATACCGATAAGTATACCCTCTTTCCTCGCGGACAGTCTTGAATACTTATAAGCGTCCTCATCGGTCACGGTTATGATCTCATTGAAAAGACTCATATCCGTTACGGGACAAATCATTCCGCCGCCGATCCCCTGTATCTTATGCGGTCCCGGCTCTCCTCCCGATAATACCGGACACCCCGCGGGTTCAACTCCGATAATTTGTACATCGGGATTTTGCTCGCGCAGATATTTTCCCGTTCCCGTTACTGTTCCGCCCGTTCCTACGCAGGTGACAAAAATATCTACCTTTCCGTTCATATCCTCCCATATCTCGGGACCTGTCGTTTTGTAGTGAGCGCCGGGATTGTTCGGATTTGCGCCCTGACCGATAATATGCGACTTCGGAAGTGTTTCCGAAAGCTCTCTTGCCTTTTCGCCCGCTCCGCCCATGTTTTTTTCCTTAGGCGTAAGGTACACATCCGCGCCGTACGCCTTAAGGAGCATTATCCTCTCCTTGCTCATGTTTTCGGGCATACATATTATCGCCTTATAGTCCTTTACCGCCGATACCATAGCAAGACCTATCCCCGTGTTGCCCGAGGTTCCTTCTATGATGACCGATCCTGGAACAAGCTCGCCGTTTTCTTCCGCCCGTTCGATCATATTGAGCGCGGTCCTGTCCTTTACCGAACCGCCGGGATTGAAGAATTCAAGCTTGGCAAACAGCCTTGCTCCTGTGTTTTCGCTTTTTTCAATTTTATTCAAGTGGACGATCGGCGTTCTGCCGACAAGCTCCAAAATATTTTCGTATACCTTCATTTTTCCGATCCTTTTAACCGTTTTAATCCTTCCATTTAATTACTTTCTTCTCGATTTTCTTGACGATTATATCGATAACCGTTGTAATAACACCCACGGTAAAAATTCCCGCGAGAACACACCTGTAATCGGCAAAGCTCTTGTATTTCTCTATGAAAAAGCCTATTCCGAGATTTATTCCAAGCATTTCCGCGCCCGATAAGCACATAAAAGCTCCTCTGAGACTTCTTGAAACGCTGCCGATGATACCCGGCAGGCAGTAGGGAAAAATGACCTTAAACAGCATTCCTACCGTACCGACGCCCATTGTCTTTGCGGCTTCGATAATTTTTTTGTCGATCTGTCCTACCCTCGATACAGTACCCTGAAATGTCGGCCAGAATACCGCGAGAAAGATGACCGCAACCGCTGCGTCACGAAATGACGGCATAAGCATTATCAGATACGCCGAAAACATCAGCGGGGGAATGAGAGTTATGGCGTTGGAAATGGGGAGAAGAACCTCGCGTATTCTCGCTATCCAGCCCGCTAAAAGCCCGAGCAATGTCCCGAGTACGATCGCGAGCAGAACTCCTATAAACAAAAGCTGTATTGAACCGATCACATCTGATATGATCTCCTCGTTCTTTTCCACAAACACATGAAAAAGTCCCTCGGGAGACGGTATCAGCAAATCGTTTTGTACCCAGCCGAGCTTGTATGCGACCTCCCAGAGAATGAAAAAACCGAAAATAACAATAGATAAGTCCGACGCGCTTTTCTTTTTTGAGAAAAAAAGATGGATAGCGCATAACAACCATGCTATTGTAAGCAGAACGATGTACGGTGTGCTTTCGTATATGGCTTTATGCTCGGTGAAATACGGCATATTAAGTGTCAGAATAATATTGACCGAAAACAGGACCGTCGCCGTCGCAAGCTCAATATACATACCTTTTTCCAAGCGGAAAAATGACTTTATATAACCGCCGACCGTATGTAAAATATTTTTCTTTGCCACAGCGCTGCTCACAATACCACCTCCGTGTCGATAGTTTCTGTAAGGTGATCGTAAAAAGAGGAGATAAGCTGAAAATGCAGCTTTTCATATTCGTCCCTTTTTACCAGCTCATCACGCACACGCGGATGAGGAAGATCAATGTCAAGAATAGTGCGTATCCTTGCCGGTTCCATAACAACGATCCTATCAGCCAGCAGAATAGCCTCATCTATATCGTGCGTTACAAAAACGACCGTTTTTTTGTTTTCAACCGACAGCCTTGAAACCAACTCCTGAAGCTCCAGACGAAGCCTCGGGTCAATTGCTCCGAACGGCTCGTCAAGAAGGAGAATGTCCGACTCAAGCGCAAGCGCCCTCGCCACGGCGACTCTCTGCTGCATTCCGCCCGAAAGCTGGCTTGGATATTTGTTCGCTGAGCCGCCGAGATCCACACTGTTAAGATAATGCTGTGCAAGCTCGTTTCTTTCCTTGCGGCTGTATTTTTTTCCGCTCTGCTTGATCCCGAACAGTACATTCCCCTTTACCGTAAGCCACGGAAACAGAGAATAGTGCTGAAATACGACGGCTCTGTTGATGCCCGGACCGTTTATAGGCGTTCCGTCTATCAGTATCTCTCCCGACTTCGCCTTATTCAGACCGTTGAGAAGGCTTAAAAGGGTAGATTTTCCGCAGCCGGACGAACCTAAAATGCATACGAACTCGCCCTCGCGGATCTGAAGACTGACATTGCTTAGCGCTTCAAATTTCGTTTTCTTATCTATGTAGTCAAAGGAGACATTTTTTATTTCGATCTTATATTGATTTTCCGACATTTCCTTTATCCTTTATCTTTAATATCATCGATTCCCGTCATCAAAAAGCGAGGTCGAGATATACTTCTCTCCGTTATCGGGCAGCAGTACAACAATGTTTTTCCTGCGGTTCTCGGTCCTTTTCGCAAGTATTTCCGCAGCATAAAGAGCAGCGCCCGAGGATATTCCCGGAAGAACTCCCTCACACCGTGCGACTGTTCTTGCCGCTTCATAAGCCTGCTCGGTAGTCACGGCGATAACCTCATTGAAGGATTTCATATCCAGCGTAAACGGAATAAAGCCCGCGCCTATCCCCTGAAGCTTATGCGAACCCGCGCGACCCTCTGACAGAAGCGGAGAATCCTTCGGCTCGACGGCTACGACCTTGATATCGGGATTCTGCTCCTTTAAATATCTGCCGACGCCGGATAATGTACCGCCCGTGCCGACTCCCGCGACAAAAATGTCAACGCGCCCGTTGGTGTCCTTCCATATTTCGGGACCTGTGGTCATATAGTGAGCGAGCGGATTTGCCTCATTTGTAAACTGCCCGGGAATAAAGCTGTGCGGAGTAGCCGCGGCAATTTCACGCGCCTTTGCGATAGCCCCCCGCATACCCTTGCCGCCTTCCGTTAAAACTATCTCCGCGCCGTATGCCTTTAACAGCGTTCTTCTTTCCGCGCTCATGGTATCCGGCATCGTCAGGATCACCCTATATCCGCGCGCGGCGGCAAACGCCGCAAGTCCGATACCCGTGTTTCCGCTTGTAGGCTCGATGATGACAGAGTCCTCGTGAAGCAGATTTTTTTCCTCCGCGTTTAAGATCATAGCGAGAGCAACACGATCCTTTACGCTTCTTGCGGGATTGAAATATTCCAGCTTTGCAAGGATCGAAGCGCCGAGATTTTTGCGCTGCTCAAATCTTTTTAACGCCAGAAGAGGCGTTTTCCCAACAATTTCTGATAAATTCGTGTAAACCTTCATATTGCACCTTTTTGTTAGAGATCAGAGATCAGAGGTAAGAGGGCAGAGTATATCTAACCTCTTACTCTCCGAAAATCAACCCGTGAAATTACAGCTTACCCTTAAGAGGATTTATTGAGGGATCAACAGAAATGGTGACCTTTCTCGGATCTCGCTCGCTCCAATCGGGGCTGTTCCATTTTGTTTTGGATATCTCGCTTGCGTATTCCTCATAGGTCTCGCCATCGGGATGTCTGAGATATACCTCGTCAGGGGTTTTGGACAGCTTCTTTCTTTCTCCGTCAGTCGCCCACAGCTCATCATAGGGGACCTGCGGCGCTATGCGGAACGCAAAGCTGCGGAAAAGATCATTTCCGCCCTCCTTGGGGAACTCAAAGAATGTGTACTTTTTGAATACGGGAAGGCTGTAAAGATCCCTTACATAACCCCAGATGTTCTTGTATTCCGTGATCCTTTTCTTGATAGGTCCGACATTTCTGTAATAGCTTGTTTCCCAGCGTACCAATGTTACATATAAACGTATGTCGCTGTCGGTTATGTAGTCGCCAAAAATGAAGCGGTTTGTTTCCAGACGCTTATCAAGCTTCTCGAGCGCGTCAAAGAAGTCCTCATACGCTTCGTTATACGCAACCCACGACTGGCAGAACGCCATACGGTAATGCCCGTTATTGATCGTCGGGAAAAGCCAGTCGTTGAACTCGTCTATCTCCTTGCGGAATTTTACGGGATAAAGATCGGGAGCGTCAACAGGCTGGAACGGGCGGAACTGGACCTCAATATAGTTGGTGAGTCGGTGATAATCGTTGTTGACCGCTTTCTTTTCCTTAAGGTCGACAAATGTCGGCGTGGTAGCTCTGCCCTTGAAATCGGGATCAGCGTTCTTATAGAACTGGCTGAGGAAATAAACTCCCGCCAGCTTGTCCTTATGTTCGGGCTGATCCGCAAAGCCGTGACCGTAAATGTTTGTCTTTCCGCTGTGCGTCGTAGCTGTATCGGCGATAACATCCTGAAGCCCGAGAATGTCGCGCACTATCACGGGGCGGTTTGACCAGTGGCAGCCGTGCGCCCAATAAATTGCGAACCGTCCCGCCTCTGCCTTTAAATCGCCTTCTTTGTCGCCGAATGGCTGAATAAACGCGTTGGGCTGACGGATAAATACACCGCGCTCGTCGATTTCGCTTATGGTTTCTCGAGGTCTGGGATCAACGCCGACCTCCTCCGCGTGTTTTTGCGCTTCCTCGTCAGTATACTCCTCAAGTACCTTTTTTTCTTCCTGCGGTTCGTTTCCACATCCAAAATTGCAGCTCATAATCATTACTCCTTTTCAAATTTAATTATCTTCAAATTCCGCTCAGTTAGAGCTGTTGTATTGAGTCAGCAGCTCAGCATAGAAAGAGTTGTCGGGATTTGCGGCGATAAGATTATCGAGCGCCGTCTTATAAGCCGATGTATCAACATTCTTCGTTATGTCGTAAGTACCGAAATCAATTGCGGCACTTGAAAGCGCGCCGGAATTATAAGCCGCTACAACATATTTTTGAATGCCCTTTGTGTTTGGATCTACAGAATATTTTGTAACGCCGCCGTAAAGATAGGTCTCTACATAATCGGTTTCTTTGCCGGAATAATCCGCAACGGTTTTGACAACATTTTCACGGACAGTGCTGTCGGTCTCGCCCTGCTTATAATACTCATACGCCCTGATGCGCGCGGTCTCGTATGCGATGAAGGCGTCCTTCTTTTCGCTGAGTTTAGCGGGAGTGGTGACCTCACGGCAGCATACATAGTCGGTCTGAAGGTCGCCTGCTGCCGCGACTACCTCAAGATCGTACGCGTCCGCGTAAAGAAGAGCATATTCCATCGGCAGGAATCCAAGCTCGACCTCGCCCTTCTGAACTGCCTGAGCGACATCGGTGTTTTCGCCATAATAGGTGATATTTCCGGCTGATTCATCTTCTATTGCGGAAAGGACATCTTCGGAAACGCCGCTGTCGAGCAGATACTGACGTGTTACGACCCAAGACGCCTCGTTGCGGACAAGTCCGAGCTTTGCGGTTGTAAACGCGTTGGTGTTGATAATGCTGCTTGCGTTCTGATATTTAGCCGCATTTCCCTTTTTCGCGATGACCGCGCCGCCCTCAACAGCCGTACCGGCGATAAAGGTCAGATCATAACCGGAAGCGAGCGCCTGAAGGTCGGGAACGAAGCCCGCGCCAAGAACATCGAGGTCATTGGTGTTGTTTATCGCTGTAAGAGCGTCCATGCCAATGAGGTTTACGGGCGTTATGGAAACGCCTTCCTCGTCAAAATATCCGAGCTTCAAAGCCAGAATATTGACAGCTACACGGATATTTCCGACGGGAAACGCCACCGCAAGGCTTCCGTGGTTTTCGGTGTTGTTTGTTCCGTTGCCGCTTGAATTATTGTTCTCGGTATCGCTGCACGCGGAAAAGAGCGAGACAGATGTCGCCAAAACCGCGGCAGTTAAAATACCCGATAAAATTCTTTTAAGTTTAGACATTATAAGTTTCTCCTTTTTCTTTTACATTTATTTTTGCTGAGCTTTGACCCGAAATCAACATCGCTCAAACCTGCTTAAAGCAGAGATCGACCCGATATTTCTTAGAACTTGTCCACATAGCCGCTCAACACCCGTCTTGCTACGGATTTTCCGCATAACTTCGTTAATTTTTCTTGAAGCACATACAGTGCGCCTGCGAAAAATTGCCTCGTTCTGCGAAAAATCCGCTTCGCAATCCGAGCATTTCGGGCTATGTGGACAGGTTCTTAATAACAGATGCATTTTCATTCCTCCGTTAATGTCATGAGCTTCAGCGTAAGCTCCGCGCTCCGAATAAGCTCGGATATGCTTGTGGTTTCAGATACCGTATGGACATTTTCCATCGCGTTTGCCACAACAATTGACCTTATGCCGTTTTTATTGAAATAGTTTCCGTCGCTGCCGCCGAAGGTCGTAATATATTCCGCCTTTTCGCCGTAAAGCTCGAAGACCGCTTTTTCAAAGCGCTTGCGAACGGGTTCGTCTTCCGATATATCGTAGGCGAGCAGGTTTTCCTCAGTGCTGAATTCGACTTCGCCGCCGATAAGCCGCGCCTCTTCACTAAAAGCTCTTTCGATGACCTCGGCTTGTGCAAGCGCTTTCTCATGGACAAGACTTCTTATCTCACCCTGTATATGTACAGAATCAGGAACAATGTTTTTTCCCGTGCCGCCGTCTATCAGTCCGAAATTTACCGTGGTATCGGGAGCAACACGACCTGTTTTCAGCTTTGAAAGCGCGTTTGCGGCAATTGTAAGAGCGTTTATCCCTTCCTCGGGTGAAAATCCCGAATGAGCCGCTTTTCCGTAGATCCAAACATCGGTTGAAAGAATGGTAGGCGCTCTTATGGCAGCCGTTCCGACCTTTCCCGTAAGATCAAGAACAAAAGCGATTTTCGATTTGACCCTATCAAAATCAAAGGCGGAAATTCCTTTGCAAAACGGTTCCTCCGCCACGGAAAAAACCACTTCAATATCGGGGTGTGAAAGCTCGTCTTCCTTTATAGTGCTGAGTGCCTCCAAAATCGAAACCAGACCCGAAATATCATCGGCGCCAAGAACCGTCGTTCCGTCCGAGGTGGCTCTCCCGTCCTCGTGCCATATCACCTTCTTGTTTTTTCCGGGCGAAACGGTATCCATATGCGCGGAAAATAAAACAGGCTCTCCCGCTGTATTTCCCTTCAGAAAGCCGTACAGATTTCCCGCGGGTCTCGAGCTTTGCACTTGAAAGGTTTTAAAAGCCGTGTCCTCATATACCTCAAATCCAAGCTCGGTAAGTCTTTCCCCGAGATATTCCTTGATCTCGTATTCTTCATACGATTCACTGTCAAAGGATGCGAGTTTTTCAAACTCCTCGCGTATTCGATCGCTGCTGGTCAACGAATCACCTCCCCTCAAATGATTGATAAACAGCGGTTTCAAGCTGTGTGAATGCCTGCTCCAATGTTTT
>JAFLUE010000092.1 GCA_022508945.1 Oscillospiraceae bacterium | reverse complement strand
CGCAAAGTGATGAATTTTGAAATTCTATTTAAATCAATCCCCTCGCAACAACGTTGTTTAAATCTATCCGCCAAAACAACGTTGTTTAAATCTATCCGTCAAAACAACGTTGTTTAAATCTATCTGCCAAAACAACGTTGTTTAAATCAATCCTCTAAAACTGCGTAGTATTAAACAATGGAATTTGAGTATACTATTTATGTAAATTGACAGTAAAAGAGGAGATATTTTGTCTACAATTGCCAAAAATTGCTTCGGCTATTGCATTTCTATTGGAAAAGGTGTATAATATTCTCAGACTTAAGGCAGACCGATATGCGTGTTATGCCATTCGGCGCAAAACGCCGGTGGTATTTGCGCGGTGCTGTTGTGTTCAATTTTGTGTAGGAGGCTTAAAATGAAAGCATTAGGTATTTTTTTGGTAGGATTTTTAGCTGCGGCGGGCGGTGTTGCCGCGGCGGCATATATCGCGAAGAAAAAGCTTGAAAGAGAAAACGAGGACGATTATTTTGACGCCTGGGACGACGAGGACGATGAGGACTGGGATTTTGATTTTGACGATGAAAACGTCGGCGACGGCGTCGATGAGGAAGAGTCCTCGGCTCATGTCGGCAGCATCTTCAACGAGGAGCCGACAGACGATACTGCGAGCGAAGACCTTTGATGACAGTATACAGTTGACAGAAAATATGCCAAAACGTGCTTCGGTTTTCCAAGCACGTTTTGTTTATGAAAAGTAATGTTTACTGTTTACCGTCAACTGTCAATTTTTTTAAAACCCCCTTGAAAAAATCAGCGGGTTGTGGTATAATGTATTTTATAGAAAACAATAAGAAAGAGGTGTTTCCTTTGAAGCATATCGTTACGATCAATAAGGCTGACCTTAAGGTAAGCGCTGAAAAGGGCGGCTGCGGAAAGTGCCAGTCATCCTGCCAGTCCGCCTGCAAGACCTCCTGCACAGTCGCGAATCAGAAGTGCGCGTCTGTTGACAGGTAATACTCAAAAAAGCAGGGAGCGCAGGTCGAGGCTTGCGCTTTTTGTTTTTTCGGAAATTTTAACTGAACTTTGGAGATAAAAATGATACATAAATTTAAACAGCTTGGGCATAATATAGTGCTTGATGTAAACAGCAACGCCGTTCATGTTATGGACGACTGCGCATTTGATATGCTGGATCTGCTTGAGGTCCCGATCCCCGAGAAAATGCCCGAGGAATTCATAAAGATGCTGTCGGGATATTCCGAGGAGATGGTTCGCGAAAGCTACGCCGAGCTGTTGGAGCTTGTAAAGTCGGGGACGCTTTTTTCCGAGGATACCTACGAGCGCTATTCCGACACAATGGTAAAAAGTCCGATAAAGTCGATGTGTCTAAACGTAGCGCATGACTGTAACCTCAGATGCGAATACTGCTTCGCGAAAAAGGGTGATTTCGGAGGAAAGCGCGAGATAATGCCTGCGGAAACGGCAAAAAAGGCGGTAGATTTTCTTATCGCGAATTCGGGGAACCGCGAAAATCTCGAAATGGATTTCTTCGGCGGCGAGCCGCTTATGGCGTGGGATACGGTCGTTTCAACGGTTGAGTATGCGCGCTCGAAGGAAAAAGAATGCGGAAAGAGATTCCGATTTACTTTGACTACAAACGGCGTTCTGCTCGATGACGAGAAGATCGACTACATAAACCGCGAAATGTCAAACGTTGTTCTGTCGCTTGACGGAAGGCGCGAGGTTACGGACAGGATACGAACGTCGCTTAACGGAAAAAGCGTTTTCGATCTTATCGTTCCGAAGTTCCAAAGGCTTGTTGAAAAACGCGGAAGGGATAAGGACTACTACGTCCGCGCAACGTTTACAAAATATAACCTCGATTTTGCGGACGATGTTTTGGCGCTCAGAGATTTAGGCTTCGACCAGCTTTCGGCGGAGCCTGTCGCGGCTGACCCGAAGGCGCCGTATGCTATTTCGGAAAGCGATCTGCCTGATGTTTTCGCGGAATATGACAGACTGTGCGAAATAATGGCGAACAGAACCGAAAACAAGTTTAATTTCTTTCACTTTATGATCGACCTCGACCAGGGACCCTGTGCGGTAAAAAGGCTGAGAGGGTGTGGCTGCGGAAACGATTATATCGCGATAACCCCAAACGGAGACATCTATCCTTGTCACCAGTTTGTGGGAATAGAAAAATGGAAAATGGGCAGCCTCATAAACAACACCTTTGATGACGAAATAAAGACCTACTTTTCAAAGACGCATATTTACAGCAAGAACGGATGCCGCGATTGCTGGGCGAGGTTCTACTGTTCGGGCGGCTGTAACGCCAACAGCTTTATCTACGAGGGCGACTGCAACACACCGTACAGGCTCGGCTGTGAGCTTCAGAAAAAGCGGCTTGAATGTGCGATAGGTCTGGTCGCGGATAACGCGCTCAAGGAACAGGGATAATTTACATAATATCAATAACGTATTTGTTTTATGATATGAAATCGCAGTGAGTTTCCCCGATTTATTTTTAATTTTTTCTTCAGATTTATTTCACATAAAAAACACATTATGGTATTATAATCATTTCAGAAGCTGAAAGGATCAAATGAAGTCTGAGAAAGGATCTTGATTATGAACGATTTTAATGTATCCGACAACGAAATTGAAGTAATAAACTCACAGCCAGAAAAACCGCGCAAGAATCATACGACTGCCAAGGTCATGGCGCTTATCACCGCTGTCGCGGTAGTTGGAGGCGGAACGGGCTTTATGGGAACGTATTTCGCGGGAAAACAGATGAACAGCGCCGTTGTTCAGCCCGACGTTACGGACAACAGCAGCGATCAGCCCTCGACCGCGGAAAACAACAGCTCGGCCGCTTCTCCTACGCCTACTCTTGATGGACTTCAGTCAGGGGTAATCTCGCCCACAGCAAACGACACGGTTGAATACAACAGCGACGGAACGTATAAATATACAAGAGATCTGGTTAAAGCCGTATCCGACAGCATTGTATACATCAGCGTGTACGTCAACTATAACGGGAAGATGACGCTTTACGGCAGAGGCAGCGGGATAATCATATCCAAGGACGGATATATAATTACAAACAACCACGTTGTTGAAGACGTGGACGCGTTTGAGGTAAAGGTAAACGACACAGCGAACGGCGGCGAATCCAAGACCTATGAAGCAAAGCTCGTCGGAACGGACAGCGAAACAGACCTCGCGGTCCTGAAGATCGAGGCGAATAATTTGTGCGCGGCTGTTTTAGGCGACTCAGACAAGCTTCATATCGGCGACGATTGTTTTGTTATAGGAAATCCCGCGGGACTTGAGACCTCGGTCACAAAGGGGATCATTTCGGGGCTTAACCGCGAGATCGCTCTTTCGGACCGTTTCCTGACATCTATCCAGACAGACGCGGCGGTCAACGGCGGAAACTCGGGCGGCGCTCTCTTTAACGCTTATGGGGAGGTAATAGGCGTTGTCTACGGGAAATATGTCGCAAATAACGCGGAAAACATCGGTTTGGCTATTACGATAAATGACGCTAAGAGCATTATTGACGACCTTATCTCAAAGGGCTATGTTTCGGGAAGAGCGATCCTCGGTATATCCTATAAGCTTATTTCCGAAAGCTATGCGAGCAGATACGGAGTTCCGGCCGGAATGCTTGTTAAGGGAATAGACAGATCGCTTGCTATTGGGCAAAGTGACTTAAGGGTCGGCGATACAATTACTGAAATTGACGGACAATCGGTGCTTTCCGAAGAGATATCCAAGATCCTTACCTCGAAGAATCCGGGAGATACGGTGACTTTGACGGTCGTTCGCGAGGGAAGCCCCAAAAACAACTTCGTTAAGATCAAGGTTGTGCTTTCGGAAAACAAGGGAAGCTGACAGTTGGCAGCAAACTGCAAATAGTAATATTTAAGTGCGCTCGGTTCGTTCCGGGCGCACTTTTTTGTATTTTTTCTGCAATCCCCGCATATAGATAGACAAGTACCGTAAACTCAAATTTTCTGATCTTTGATTTCTAACTTCTGAAAGGGCGTGATTTTTGTGGGCGTTTTGTATGATAAGCTCATTATGCTTGACGAGCTTTCGACCCGCGAATGTGTGATAACGATAAAGCTTAGCGGTAAGCCTGACAAAGCCGAGATATATGTGGAAAACTGTCGTAAGGTTTTATCATGCGACGACGAATTTATAACGCTCGGAGTCTGTGGAGCGGATATCCGCATTTCGGGAACACCGCTCATGCTTGAAAATTTCGGAGTCGGAGGGGTAAAGATCACGGGGAAGATCGCTTCGGTAGACATTTCGGAAAAGACGGAAAACTCGTCGAAAGGCATGGTGAACAGAAATGAAAAGTGAAAAACGCTCGGATCTGTTTTTTGGAACGGTCGGTTTTTCGGGAATAGGCGGATTTCAGGAAAACTTTGCGACGGCTCTGCTCGAAAGCGACATTCCCGTAAGAAGGCTATGTTTTTCGGGAGCGGAAATAAGCGGCGAGGTATCGCCGTTTGATTATTACAGGACCGCGTCGCTCGCGCGGAAAAGCGGCGTCAGGATACGCGCGGGAAAGCGCAGGGGGCTGTATTTTACGCTGTATAAATATCGTACAAGAAGCGGACTTTACGCGGGGCTTCTGGCGTTTATACTGCTTATCTCGATCTTTCAGACAAGGGTTCTGGACATAAAATATGACGGCGAGGCTGTTCCGACGGAAATAAACCCGATTTTGGAGGAATGCGGAATAAAGATCGGCACAAGCATTTCGGACATAAATTTTTCCCTTGCGGAACAGCGTATAATGCTTGAGGTACCGGGGTGTGCGTGGGCTGACGTTTCGCGAGAGGGCTTCAGGCTTAAGGTAAAGGTGTATAAGGGCATTGACGTTCCCGAGATCGAGGGTACAAATCCGCGGAATATCGTAGCGTCGCGCTCGGCGGTAATTGTTTCGCAGACAGTAAGAAAGGGCGGCTCGGTCGTAACCGACGGAAGCGGAGTAAACGCAGGGGATCTGCTTGTTTCGGGTGTCGTACATGACGGCGGCGACAGCGTTATGTTCATTCATTCAGACGCGGAGATAATCGGCGAGTTTACCGAAACAAAAGAGTTTTTCGTGCCGTACCGTGAAACTGTACGGCGCGCCGAGGGAAAACAAAAGCGGTTTGATTATCTGATCTTCGGCGATGATGAATATCCGCTTTTCTTCGGAAGGGCATTTGCTGAAGACTCGCTGTATTCCGAGGAAACACGGCTTATCTTAAACGGAAATGTGAAGATCAGAACAGCGATCTTTACCGAATATGTTCAGAGGGAAATAGAGAGAAGCCCCGAAGCCTGCGTTTCGGAGCTAAAAAAACAAATTGAGCTTTTTGAGGAGAATTTCTATAATGATTTCGAGATAATAGCTTCAAACGAGCGTTATTATCCCCAAGAGGACGGCATAAGGGTGGTTGTTGATTTTACCTTGCGCGGTGATATAGCAAAGCCCGTGGACATTGAAATGCCTGATTAGAGGTTAGTTGTTGGAAATTAGAGGTTAGAATCGAACTCCAAACGTCAACACTTCGATCTTGCGTGTACAGAACAATTCTAACCTCTAACATCTTATTTCTATAGCGTATTACATTGTGGGGGAGAATCTTTTTTCAGAAAGGTTCAGCTTGTCGAAAAAACCAAATCGTTGTTTTGACGGATCTATTTAAAAAGAAATTACAAAACCGCACATCGCGCCTTAGGCGTTCTGCGCTATCAAATCGACGCGTATGAGCTGCGCTCATACGCGTCGATTATTTTTGAAATTTCGCGCTTGACTATTGCGTTGTTTTTTAGGTTAGTATACAGATAACCTTTCTTCAGAAAGATTTTCCCCCACCCCATTTTCCAAAGACATTTTGTGCGGTCACTTATAACTGATCGAGCGCGTTTTGTCCTATCATTCGCGGAATGCTGAAATACGCGAATTTGTCGTAATATCTGTCGCTTGACTCGATACTGTCAAGATACATATCAAGCTTTTCCGACGGATATCCGCTTTGCTTGAGCCTTACAGCAGGCTCTATCGCCGAAAACCCAAGCTCATAAAACTCGCCGATATCGACCTCCTTGAGCGCGCCGTTCTGATACGCGGTTATGTTGTACCGCGCTATCTGACCGTCGATATCTCCAAAGCACAATATTCCGAACATTACCGCAAACGAAACAAAAATTGCCTTCCAGAAGCCGAAATCCTTAAACTGCATAATAATGACCACAATAAAGATAAGCGCGAGCAGTATCATAAACCACGAGGTATAAACACGCAAAAGCGTCATCCCAAGTCGGTTTATATACATTATCATCTTTACGAGCGCGGTAGCTATTATCCCGAGCGTGGAAACACAGAGCAGTACGGTGTATACCCGAAGCGCCGCGGGTCTTATGTCGCCCGAGAGCCGCTTTGTAAATGTCTGCAATATTATAATGACCGCAAGATTTATCACCGCTATAACAAAAAGCTCAAAAAAGCCTCTGCGGGCGAAATCGGAGTAGCTCGAGTTGGAACTAAGCGTTTCGCCGAAAATTCTCGATATCTGGATACCGATATAAAACAGATAGAACACGCATATCGGCGACACCGCCACATATCCGACTATCGGCGGAAGTCCGCGGTAGTCGGGTTCGCCCATTCGCTCCGCGGGAGCCGGCTTTTCAGCTGAAGCAAACGCGCCGAACAGATACATTGAAATCGGGACGGCAAAGAATATCTCGGGAACGATCCTAAACGAAATTTTCGGGAGATAATCGCGGAAATTCAGCATAAAGTTCTCGAAAATATCGTCGCTTGACATAAGCAGAAACGCCACGACGATCGTAAGCGGTACGGCGCAGATCAGTCCTAAAAGCACGAACAAAATGTTATTCGCGCGCTTTTTTCCGCGAAACACCGACGATATACAGATAAGCTCGTTTACAAAGCTCAGAAACGGACGGACAAAAACACTTTGCAGAATATTTGTTATAAAATGCCTGCCGAAAAGCTCCGCTGAGCTTAGCGTTATCAGAAGGTAAAAAAACATCAGAAACACAAACGACGCCGCGAGGAAGTTGATAAAGCGGTTTGCACAGAAAAACGGCGTGAGGCTGAAAATTTCCGCTGTAATGAACAGAATAAGCTGTGCTTTGGACGTATTGAGCTTTTTGTTTTTTACATATACAGCGCCGACTATCCCATAAGAAGACCAGAAGATCCCGCCCCAGATGCCTCCCATGTACCTTATCGCGTAATGCGTGAAAACAAACCCGAGAACAAAAGTTATCCAGGCGAGAATTGCCTCACGAAGCGGTATATTCGGCTTTTCATTATTGCTTTCGGTCATATTGGCGGAGTTCGGGCTGCCGGTAAAGTCCTGAACGCCGTTTTCGGCTAAATTAAGCTCGTTTTCCATAATATCACTCCTCATCATCGACAGGTTTCCCGTCGTCAACAAATTCAAGAATATCGCCCGGCTGGCATTTAAGCGCCGAACAAAGCTTTTCGAGCGTTGAAAAGCGGATAGCCTTTGCCTTTCCCGTTTTAAGGATAGAAAGGTTAGCGGGTGTAATTTCGATGATCTCCGCAAGCTCGTTTGAAGAAATTTTACGCTTAGCCATCATCACGTCAAGATTTACAACAATCATAAGCCCACCTCAGATCGTAAAGTCATTTTCCTCGCGGATCTCAACGGCCTGTTGAAAACAGTTTTTAACGACCCGCAGTATTATCCCGAAAAATATCGCCGCCGCGACTATTACCCACGCAAACGGGCGCAGGACCGCGAAATAAATAAAAATAAGCGCTCCGCAAAAACAGCAGAATGATATCACGCGCAGATAGCGCACGTTTTTTTGGATAAAGGGCTTGTTTCGCCGAATGTTCATAAGAAGCAGATCGAGGTTTATAAGCGCGACAAGCGCGGGCGGCACACAGCAGTACAGCGTCACCAAAAGCGGCACAAAAACGCTTTGAAGTCCCGCTTCCAAAATAACGCGCTCGTCGTAACGCTTTATCAGCATCGGAGCGATTATACAGCACACA
The DNA here is from genome assembly GCA_022508945.1 of Oscillospiraceae bacterium. Taxonomy (GTDB): domain Bacteria; phylum Bacillota; class Clostridia; order Oscillospirales; family Ruminococcaceae; genus CAG-115. Next base: position 459 of record JAFLUE010000092.1, on the reverse strand, counting down.
ACTATTCCCGCGTACATTATTTTTATTAAGATCTGCGACAAAATTATCGATTTGTCTTTATTCCACATAAGCTGCCTCCTGAGTTTTCTTTTGGGATCATGTGAATATAATAACACAATTATTTTCGTTTGTCAATAGCTTTTTATTGAAAAACAATAATTTTTTATTTAAAAATAACAACCACGTAATAAGGTCGAAACAACGTAGCATCAAAGAACGAATTTCAAAAAGCAAGAAATTTTTCTATGAAAAATTTCTTGCGGTTCTCACTATGAGGCAGCTCTGCTGCCTCATAGTGATGAATTTTGAAATTCTTTTAAATAAATCGGTCAAAACAACGTAGTATCAAAGAACGAATTTCAAAAAGCAAGAAATTTTTATATGAAAAATTTCTTGCGGCAGGATGTATATAAAGTAGTCTATCCCGAATTTATTTAAATTTGAAATTTCAAAACCGCG
>JAFLUE010000091.1 GCA_022508945.1 Oscillospiraceae bacterium | reverse complement strand
CGCGGTTTTGAAATTTCAAATTTAAATAAATTCGGGATAGACTACTTTATATACAGCCTGAAACCGCGGTATTTGTTCGATACCGCGGTTTTATGTATTTATTTGTCTTCAGCGCATTCAGACCTTCATTCTGTTTACCTGCTCCTGCATGAGCTTGGACTGAGCCGAAAGCTCCTCGCAGGAAGCCGCCGACTCTTCCGCGGTATTCGAGTTCTGCTGTACAACGCTGCTGATCTCGTTTATACCGTGTGTTGCCTGCTCGAGATCCTTTGCCTGAGAATTTGCGCTTGACGCGATCTCTTTTACCATGTCGCTTGCCTGTCTGGACTTTTCGGTAACGTTTTGAATAGCTTTTGCCGCCTTGCGCGCAATTTCAATAGAAGTTCCGACAGCTTCGAGAGTGCTGTCGATAATGGCTCTCGTGGAGTTTGCGGACTCGGCGGATCTCGCCGCAAGAGTTCCGACCTCTGTCGCAACGACCGCGAAGCCCTTTCCCGCGGCGCCCGCGCGCGCCGCCTCAATAGACGCGTTCAGAGCAAGGATATTCGTCTGGAACGCGATGTCTTCTATAGCTTTGATTACCTCGGCAATATCCTCGGACTTCTTTTCGACAATGTCCATTGCCTCAATAAGGTTCTGCATATCGGCAGTACGCTTCTGCATGATATTCGCGCATTCCATGCTGATCTCCGAGGCGGTCTGTGCGGATTCGGCGGTTTTGTTTACGTGCTCGCTTATTCCCGAAATAGTCATGGACAGATCGTCAATGGTCTTTGCCTGCCGCTGTGTGCCTTCCGCGAGGGTCTGTGTTCCGAGTGCCATTTGCTCCGCGCCCATAGAAACGTTTTCCGACGAAAGCGTTATGTTTGAGATGATATCGCCGAGCTGGGAGCGTATCTGCTCAAACGCGCCCTCGATCGAAATAAAATCACCCTTATACGAAAATGACGGCGTCTTTGAAAAATCTCCTCCCGCCATTGCGTCGAGAACATAAACGATATCCCGAACATAGGAATTCAGTGTTTGTTTTGACTCTATAAGCGCGCCCGCGAGATGGCCGATCTCGTCGTTGTGGAAATTAAACTTCTTGTTTTCGTTGTTGAGGTTGATATTGCTGATATCATCACATTCCGGGATAAGCGCGGCGATAGGACGCTCGATATCCGCCTTGAGAATAACAAGAAGTATAACTATAACTACCACCACCAGACCGGCGGTTATACCGATAGTTATCAAAGTCGAGCTAAAAAGTGCGCTGTTATAGCTGTCCGCGGAAAATCCCGCGAAATAGGCGCCTATTATCTTGTCGTTTGCGTCCCTCATAGGCTCATAGTATACGAAATACGGCTGGTTGTTTATATTTATCTGATCACGGAAGATCTTGTCGCTCTGTATCATATTCCAGACCGAAGCGCTCATTTTTTCGCCGACTATGCGGTTTCCGGATGAGTTCAGGATCGTTGTGTTATAGCGCACGTCGTTTAAAAACAGCGATATCTCACATTCGGTCTTTTCCTTCAGCCTGTCTACAAACGATGTTTTTACAAGATCCGAACCGACAACAAGCGAATATCCGCCCAGATCTCTTGTAACGAATACGCATATCAGCTTATCAGTAAGCGCGTAAAGTCCCGTCTTGACGCTGAAGCCCGCAGAGATCGGCGCGTTTGCGCTTGTCCATGTAATGGATCCGTTTTCCGCAATTCCAATAAAATCGTTTTCGTCGCGCATAACGTCAGACCACTTTCTGTTCAGAAGCTCAGTGTTTCTGCCGACTCCCGCGGAGATAACTCCGTTTACAAGGAGCTGAAGCTCCTCGACCTCGGTTTCGACCTCGCTGCGGATAGTCTGTGTTCCGCTGGCTACAAGCTCAAAGGTAATATCGCGCATATTGGATATGTACAAAATCGAAGTGAACGTCGAAGCGAACACAGCCGTCAAAACCGTAAGCAGCGAACAAATTACAGTGATTTTTACACCTAATTTATACTTTTTCTTAGACATGGTATCTTCCTCCCGGGATGTAACCGATATATTGTTAGAATACCGGTTTATTCCGTAATACATCCTCGTACGGCGAAACCGGTATATATTATACATAATACAAATATCAAACCAGACAGCGGTACTCTAACAAATAGATTTTACCACATTTCTTAAAATTTGTCAAGGATTTATAAAAAAATAATAAAGCTTTAAAATAATTTATTTATATTGCACTAATTTTTTCGTAGCTTTTTATGTAAAATACAGCTATCACATCCTAATATCGATTGGCATATTTTCCCAAAATTTCGCTCGGATTATTGTTGAAACAGCCAAAAAGAAAGCGTTTTATTATTGAAATCATTAAAAACTTATTTTTACACTTGATTTTACGGCGGTTTTGTGGTAAAATCAGTGTATATGGTGTGCATAAGCGCATAAAAAATTCGGGAGGAAAACATTATGGCTGTGAGCTTAGTCAAAGGACAAAAGGTCGATCTTACAAAAGGAAATCCTGGACTCAGCAGGCTGACTGTGGGGCTGGGCTGGGACGTAAATAAATACTCGGGCGGATCGGCGTTCGATCTGGACGCAGAGGCGTTTTTGCTCAACTCGAGCGGCAAGGTCTCAAGCGACTCGGACTTTATTTTCTACGGAAATTTAAAACACGCCTGCGGCGGCGTCGAGCATCTCGGCGACAACCTCACCGGCGAGGGCGATGGCGATGACGAGCAGATAACCGTTGATCTGAGCAAGATCCCCGCTGAGATCGAAAAAATCGCGTTTACCGTTACGATCTACGACGCGGACACGCGCTCTCAGAACTTCGGACAGGTCGAAAACGCGTTTATCCGCATTGTTGACCAGGCAAATAATGTCGAGCTTGTGCGCTATGATCTGTGCGAGGATTTCTCGATCGAGACCGCTATAGTTTTCGCGGAGCTTTACAGACACAACGGCGAATGGAAATTCAACGCGATCGGAAGCGGCTTTGGCGGCGGTCTTAAGGACATCTGCCTGAACTATGGAGTGAACGTCTAAGGGTTACAATTTACAATGGACAGTGGACAATTAAGGGGTCTGCTTCGCAGACATTATTTAAAATCCGTGCCCAAAGGGCGTACCATAATTGTCAATTGTCCATTATCCATTGTCAATTATTTAAGATCCGCGCCCGCAGGGCGTACCGCGATTGTCCGTTTTCAATTGTCAATTCTCAATTGTTTTATTTGGAGAGGTAATGGTAGAACATCATCATAATGATGCCCTTCTTCCCTACATGGTCGGAGGGCTTTTGTATACTCCCGCGACAAACACGGGCGTTGCCGAAAAGATAAAAAACGGCAGGATACCTTGTCTTACCTCGATAGCGCTGTGTCTTGAGGACGCGGTGCTTGACGAGGCGCTCGAATATGCGGAGGGGTGTTTGAAAAATACGGTGTCGGAGCTTGCGAAGCTTGACAAAGAAAAGCTTCCGATGATCTTCGCGAGGGTAAGGACGCCAATACACCTTTTGCATATCCACGAGCTTCTCGGCGAAAACGAGCAGGCTCTGACGGGCTATGTTCTCCCGAAATTCGATCCCGAAAATGCCGAGGAATACGCGAAGCTTATTTCACAATTCAACGGGAGCAGGACAGAAAAGCTGTATATAATGCCGATAATCGAAAGTGGAACGGCGGCTGATATTTCACATAGGACAGAAACTCTTCTCGAAATAAAAGCTGTTCTTGATAAAATAAAGGAATATGTGCTTAATGTACGGGTAGGCGGAAATGATTTCAGCAGCCTTTACGGACTTCGCCGAAGCGTTTCGCAGAACATTTATGAGATCGGCGTGATACGGGATATTCTCTCCGATATAATAAATGTGTTCGCTTCGGATCATGTTGTTTCGGGCGCGGTTTGGGAGTACTTCGGTACCGACATGGACGCGGACTGGGCGAAGGGGCTGAAAAGAGAGCTTGAGCTTGATAAGCTGAACGGGTTTATAGGAAAGACCGCCATCCACCCCTCCCAGCTCCCGATAATTTACGAGAGCATGAAGCCGAGCAGGGCGGACTATGACGACGCGCGGAGCATACTTTCGTGGAATGACGGGCAGAGCGGCGTCGCGAAAAGCGCGGACAGCTCGCGCATGAACGAGATAAAATGCCACAAAAAATGGGCGGAGCGTATCGTTCGGCTCGCCGAGGTCTACGGAATACGCGATGAATAAGTTGCTGCGGGGGCTTTGCATCCGCGCTCCCGCAAAAGGGGCATTGCCCCTTTGGAATCCCAATACAATCTGAAACAAATTTTTTTACGGTAAACGAACATGAATTACACACCCGAAAATGTCCTTAAGATCGCGAAACGCGTAAACAATACAAAGCGCTCGTATCTGCTCGTAAATCCGCTTCAGGCAAAGCATATCCCCGTAAGCCCCAAAAGGGCGCTCGAAATGATGAGAAGTCTCGGTAATATGCTTTACGGAAAATATCCCGAAGCAAAACTTGTTATAGGCTTTGCCGAGACCGCCACGGCGATCGGCGCGGCGGCTTGTGAGAGCTTTACGGACGACTGTGTTTATATACATACTACCCGCGAAAGCTTCGGCGGGGAGTTCGTTTATTTTTCCGAGGAACACAGCCACGCGGTCGAGCAAAAGCTGTATGCAAGCGGGCTTGATGAGCTTATTCGCAAAACTCCGCAGATCATATTCATTGACGACGAGCTATCCACGGGAAAAACGCTGATAAATATTGCGGAGCGTCTGAAAAAGGAATTTCCCTGCGCCGAAGAAAAGGAATTCATCGCCGCGTCGATTTTAAACCGCATTTCGGAGGAAAACGAAGCGCGGCTGTTGTGTGAGGGGATAAAATGCGAGCAGCTTGTAAAGCTGCCGAACGAGGATCATACTGTTGCTGTTGAGCATATTGAGGTTGAAGAAGCGGAGAAAATAACCTCAAACGGAAAAGAAAAATATACGGTCTTACAATGCTCCGAAAAAATTCCGAACGCGAGAATGGGTGTAAAAACAGGGTATTACAAACGCAGGATAAAAGAGCTGATGCGGGACGCGGTACGCTCTCTTGAGCTTCCGAAAAACGCAGAGCTGCTTGTTTTGGGAACGGAGGAATGTATGTATCCCGCGCTTGTTTTCGGGGAAATATTTGAGGAAGAAAACGGCGGGAGGGTATTGTGTCACTCAACTACCAGAAGCCCGATAGGCATAAGCCACGCGGAAAGCTACCCGATAAAAAGCGGATATAAATTAAGGAGCTTTTATGAAAGCTCCCGCGAAACCTTTATTTACAACCTCGGAAAATACGAAAACGCGATCGTTATTTCGGACAGCGCCGATTTTTCCGCGGGCGCGGAGGATTTAGCCGCGACGCTGTTAAAAAACGGCTGTGGGAATATTTTTTATTTGGGGGTCGATTGACATTTTCGGAAGCTATCTTCCCGACGACGTAACGGTTCTGCTAAAGGACATAACGGGGCTTGTAGAGCCTCTCGGCACAAAAGAACGCGAGGCGCGTATCCAGAGCGGCGTTCATTATTGCGAAATGCTTCCTGTTGAATACGAGCCGACCGAAAAGTATATGGAAATATACGAGAGGGCGCTTTGTTTATACTCGAAAATAACCGCGGACGCCGCGGCTGACTGTGCTATGCGGATATTTGAGGACAAGGGGAAAAACGCGGTTCTTGTGTCGCTGGCGAGAGCGGGAACATCCGCGGGAGTTCTGCTTAAGCGCTATATAAAGGGCAGATTCGGAGCTGATGTTCCACACTACACAATTTCCATAATCCGAGGAAGGGGAATTGACAAAAACGCAATAGATTATATTCTTAAACGGCATTCTCCGAAGCAGATACAGTTTGTTGACGGCTGGACGGGAAAGGGCGCGATACAGCGAGAGCTGAAAAAGGCAATGCTTTGTTTTCCCGAGATAAGCACGGGACTCGCCGTTTTTTCGGATCCCGCTTTTGCTGCGGAAAAATGCGGGACCCATGAGGATATCCTTATCGCAAGCTCACTTTTGAACTCAACGGTATCCGGGCTTTTGAGCCGCACATTTCTCCGTTCGGACATCATCAGCGAAAACGACTTCCACGGTGCGGCTTTTTACAAAGAGCTTGCCGCGAAGGACAGGACGTATGAGTTTATAAACGCGATCGAGCGTCATTTCGATTTTTCGCGGAAGATGCCAAGTTTAAGCGGCGAAGAAAACCCGCGGCGAGGACTTGACGAGGTAAACGAGATCGCCGAAAAATTCGGGATCGACGACATAAATCTCATCAAGCCGGGCATAGGCGAAGCAACCCGCGTGCTGTTGCGGAGGGTACCGTGGAAGCTGCTTGTTCACAGCCTTTCGGACAACGAACACCTGTCACACCTTTACCGTCTCGCGGAAGAAAAGGGCGTAGAAGTTGAGGAATATCCGCTGAAGAACTACAAGGCTTGCGGGATAATAAGGAATTTGGCGGACAGTTAGCGCAGCGCTACGAAGCGCATATAGGCTGCCGTACAGAAAGTCTTTGGGAAAGGGGTGTGGGGAAAAGCCCTTTCTTCAGAAAGGGTTTTCCCCACAAAGCAAAAACACATATTGTATATAAAGTCAAGATTACCGCCCAACATTGCTAAAGGACGCATTATTCACGCATTATGCCCTTCGGGCAAAACGCTATTATGCCCTTCGGCAAAACTCTGCAAAATGCCGCAAAACACTGTGCCTCCTTTGGAAACCCAATTAACTCAGCCGCATATCTCCGCGAGCTTTTCCGCGACAAAATCGCAAAAAGCTTCACGCGGCGCGGTAAGCGCTGTTTTAGCGCAAACGCCCTTCAGATCCTCGGGAAATATAGCGATATCCGCTGTATTCAGCATCGAAATATCGGGCAGACTATCGCCCGCGCATATTATTTTTCCGCGAAAATTTTGTCGCTCGATAAAGCGTTTTGCCGCCGTCCCCTTTTCGAGAGCCTTCGGAAAAGCATAGACCTTTTCGCCTACGGAAAAACAATTGAGCTTTTTGAAGCCGCCTGCGTTCGCTATGGTCTTAGCGGCACAGCGGCTTTTGGTAAACAAAAACAGCCCGTCCACAAGACGAAGCTCAAAGCTTCGGTTTTCGTCATTCTCAAACATTTCTCGGCATTTGTCCATCTCGCTTTTGCATTCATCAAACGCGCTTTTTGAAAACCTCAGCCATTCTTCGCACACTTCTCCATTAACAAGCAGGACCCCGCCGTTTGCACAGACCGCATATTCGGGCGAAAAGCCGGGGATGTTGATGCGCTGATATTGTTCTATGCTTCGGGTTGTTATGGGAACGGCGTTTTTCAAAGCCGAAAACCTTTTTGCCGCGTTCGTGGAAACGCAGGTTATCTCCTCGCCGTTTTTACGTTCAACGACAACGTCGGCTTCGGCGCGGTTTTTTGCCGAGCGTATCAAAGTTCCGTCAAGGTCGGTGAAAATAATGAATTCTTCGGTCATTGCTGTTCCTTTCAAATTAAAATTACATTTTAATTATATCGGGAAAACGGCGTTATGTCAATAGGGCAATAACCGCCGCACGAGTCTTTAAAAAAACGCGGCAGGTATTATTATAAAGCAATGTTGGAGGAAGTAAAATGAGAAATATCATGACCGCGCCGTTTGTTCTTGAAATCGGAAAAACGGCGGCAAATATGTACCGTCTCGGCTTTGACGAGAGAAACAGCGGAAACATAAGCATTCTGCTCGACGAAAGCGAGGTCGGAGAATATATAGATCTAAACGGTGTGATACGGGAGATACCCACGGGCTTTGACGCAAAAATGCTCGGCGGGAAAATAATTATCGCCACAGCCTCGGGAAGCTATTTCAAGAATATTTCTGACGCTCCCGAGGAAAATCTCGGGATTGTCAGAATTTCCCGCGACGGAAAGAACGCCGAGCTTTTGTGGGGCTTAAAGGGCGGGGGACGGCTTACGAGCGAATTCCCCGCGCATATTATGAGTCATATTTCGAGGCTGTCCGCCGATTGCGAAAACCGCGTCATTCTCCACTGCCACCCGACCCATATTCTCGCTATGACATTCGTACATGAGCTTTCCGAGCGCAAATTCACCCACACGCTCTGGCAGATGTGTACCGAAAGTATTATGATCTTTCCCGACGGGATAGGGCTTTTGCCGTGGATGGTGTGCGGAACGAACGAGATAGGTGAGGCGACCGCGGAAAAAATGAAGATCTATCGGCTCGTTATATGGGCTATGCATGGGATATACGGCTCGGGCAGAACCCTTGACGAGGCGTTCGGGCTTATCGAGACCGCCGAAAAGGCAGCGCAGATATATATGCTCACCGCCCACCTTCCCCGCGTAAACACCATTACCGACGGACAACTTAAAAACCTCGCGGAAAGCCTGAAGCTCAATTACCGTAAAGATTTTTTTGATTGATAATATTGAGCTGCCAAGGGGAACCCTTTTAAAAAAGGGTTCCCCTTAAGTCTGCAGATAAACTCCAAAACCACGTAATATTTGAGCGCGAAATTTCAAAAAGCAAGCGG
>JAFLUE010000090.1 GCA_022508945.1 Oscillospiraceae bacterium | reverse complement strand
TCTGGGGAAAACCCTTTCTTCAGAAAGGGTTTTCCCCAGAAAAATAAATTCCTTTTAAAAAGTGTTAATATGATTAATCAAAATTTATATTATTTCTGAGGGGAAACTTTCTGTAGAAAGTTAGCGTTTTGCCCGAAGCATAATGCGCCCTCAGACTCCCTTTCAAAGACTTTTTGTACGCCGCTTCGCGGCGGAGTGCGCTACTTAAGATACTCCTTCAACGCCTCAATAACCGCGTTTCCGTCGCTTATACCGAGGTCATAGACCGACTGCAATTTGTCGGGGTCTTTTTCTATCCTGCTTATTTCGGGGGTTCGCGAGGGACGGATAACAAACGCTCTCCCCTCTTTCTCCCACTTTCGGAGCTTTTCGACAGAGCGGTTGTACTGCCTATGACGGTTCAGCATTCTTTCGGCAATTTTCGGGTATTTCAGTCCGTAGAGCTTGATTGCCCTGCTCATCGGCTTTTTGCGGTAGTCGAGATCCCTCGTCAAAATGACAACAAGCTTTTCGCAGCCCTGCTTTGAAAGCCACTCAAACGGGATGCTGTCCGAGATCCCTCCGTCAAGATACAGCTTTCCGTCTATCTCAACGGGCTTTGACACAAGCGGCATAGATCCCGAAGCACGAAGCGTGTCCATCTGCTCGAAAACGCTGTTTATCTTTATGTACTCCGGCTTCCCGCTTTCAACATTTGTTACGACCGCGTAGAACGGCACACCCGAGCTTTTATATTTTTCATCATCAAATGGGTCGAGCTTTTTTGGAACTCGGTCGTAGGCGTATTCGGTGCTGAAAAAATTGCCCTCTTTTATAAGCGGGCGTATCCCCATATAGTTCTTATCGCCGTTATAACGCTTGTTGTAGCGAAGCGCGCGTCCCCTCTGCTCGGAAAGCAGATTTACGCCGAACAGCGCTCCCGCCGAAACTCCCGCAATGCAGTCAAACCTTATTCCGTTGTCCAGAAACACGTCCAAAACACCCGCGGTAAACATTCCCCGCATCGCTCCGCCTTCAAGTACCAATCCTGTCATTTTACCACCACTAAATCAATTCGTAATGTGCCATTGAAAATTGACAATGTACCATGGACAATTTCGGTGCGCCCTTCGGGCGCTTATTTAAATAATGTCTGCGAAGCAGACACCTTAATTGTCCATTGTACATTGTAAATTGGAAATTAACTTTGGTTCTCCTTTTCGACTATATTCTCTCCACAGTAAATATGACGAAGCTTCGGTTTTTCGATCTTACCAGTCGCATTTCTCGGAACATTCGCGAAAATGATCTTTTTGGGACGCTTATACCTCGGCATTCCGAGGCAGAAGTCGTTTATCTCATCCTCCGTACAGGAAACGCCCTCCTTTAGCTCGACAATAGCCGCCGCGATCTCTCCGAGACGCTTGTCGGGAAGCCCTATGACTGCAACGTCCTTTATCTTGTCAAACTTAGCCATAAAGTTTTCGATCTCAACAGGATAAAGATTCTCTCCGCCGCTTATTACAACATCCTTCTTTCTGTCAACAAGGAAGATAAAGCCGTCCTCGTCCTCACGCGCCATATCGCCTGTCCAAAGCCAACCGTCATGAAGGACTTCGGCGGTCGCCTCGGGGTTGTTGAAATAGCACTTCATTACCCCCGGTCCTTTGACCGCAAGCTCTCCTACCTCTCCCTGTTTTACCTCTTCGCCGTTGTCGCCGATTATTTTTATTTCCCAGCCATAGCCCGCTATGCCTATAGCTCCGACCTTATGTATGTTCTCGAGTCCGAGATGTACACATCCCGGCCCTATACTCTCGGAAAGTCCGTAGTTTGTATCATACTGATGCTCGGGGAAATACTGCTTCCATCGCATGATAAGGCTTTGCGGAACAGGCTGTGCGCCGATATGCATGAGCCGCCACCTGCTCAGATCATAATCCGAAAGCCTGATCTTCCCGCTGTCAAGCGCCTCGAGAATATCCAGCGCCCACGGCACAAGCAGCCACACTATCGAGCATTTTTCCCTCGACACCGTATCAAATATCGTCTCGGGACTTACTCCCTTTAACAACACCATTTTTCCGCCCACGAGCAGACTTCCGAACCAATGCATTTTAGCTCCTGTATGATAAAGCGGAGGAATGCAGAGGAAGATATCGTCGTGGGTCTGTTTGTGGTGGTTCTGCTCGACCCTGCAGGAATGCATAAGGGCTTTATGGTCGTGCAGGATCGCTTTCGGAAAGCCTGTTGTTCCGGAGGAAAAATAGATCGCCGCGTCGTCAGCGTCGCTTATCGTTATTCCGGGCGAAACGCTCGCGCAGTTTGAAGCGAGCTTGTCATAATCCTCCGCAAACGAAGGGCAGTCGCCGCCGACATAGAACAAAATGCGGTTTTTGCTTATTTCCTCGGCAATAGTTTCAATTCTTCCGATAAACTCCGGACCGAAAACAAGAACGTCCGCTTCCGCCAAATCAAGGCAGTATTTTATTTCCTCCGAGCTGTAGCGGAAATTCATCGGCACAGCAAGCGCGCCAATTTTAAGCACGCCGAAATAGATAGGAAGCCACTCGAGGCAGTTCATAAGCAGAATAGCCACCTTATCTCCCTTTCTTACGCCCCTGCTGATGAGAAGCTGGGCGAAGCGGTTTGCTTTTTCGTTGAATACTCCCCATGTTATTTCCCTGCGGTATTGAAGCGAGGAGGTGGGCTGGATAAGGTCGTAGTCCTTCCACAGCATCCTGCGGTTTTCCGTGATCTGCGGGTTTACCTCGACAATGCAGACCTCGTTTCCGTATTTCTCGGCATTTTGTTCAAGCAACTCTGTAATCGGCATTTTTAAATCTCCCTTTTATAAAAGTCTTTCTACTTTAAATTAGAATTTAATCATTCTCTAACTTATAAATATATTTTGGTTCGACTCCATATCCTTTCTCATCGAAAATATAGAGTCTTTTACATACAGGACAACACCAAACGTTATAATTATATAAATTTGCCAGCTCTAACGTTGAAATATCATCTTTCTCTAAAATAGTACAAAGCTGTTTATCGGTGTATACCCAAAACTCGACATCATTAGGGGTACTGCCATTCCACATAATTTGACCGCATTTACACGCCATTTTTGACATTTTATATTCCTCTAAATATGAACAGACCCATAGCAAAAATCCCCGAAGCTCGGGGACATTTTTTTACCGTATCACTCAACAAGCTTTTTGTACATCTCGGGTCGCCTGTCGCGGAAAACTCCCCACGAAAGACGAAAATCCCTGATCTCATCAAGATCGTACTCTCTTACGAGAATAGCTTCCTCATTTTCGGCGCTTTCCTTTATCTCGCCCGTTTCATCGGTCATAAAGCTGTTTCCGTAAAACATAAGCTCGCTTTTCTGAAATGAATTTTCCTCGTCGGGCATAACCTTTTCGGCTCCGATACGGTTTGCCGCTATCACAGGCACAAGGTTCGCCGCCGCATGACCCTGCATACAGCGCCGCCAGTGGGCGCTGCTGTCACAGTCGAGTATAGGCTCGCTTCCTATAGCGGTCGGGTAAAGCAAAAGCTCCGCGCCCATAAGCGCCATACACCTCGCCGCCTCGGGAAACCACTGATCCCAGCATATCCCCGCGCCGATCTTTCCATAGCTCGTATCCCAAACCCTAAAGCCCGTGTTTCCGGGAGTAAAGTAGAACTTCTCCTGATAGAAATGGTCGTCGGGAATGTGCGTTTTCCTGTATACCCCGAGAAGCTTCCCACAGTCCAGAACAGCAATGCTGTTGTAAAGTACATTTCCGTCGCGCTCGAAAAAGCTTATCGGCATGACCAGCGAAAGCTCCCTCGTAAGCTCCGTAAACCGCTTTACAGCAGGGTTTTCCTCCGTCGGATACGCAAGCTTATAGCTGTCATATCGCCGCTCCTGGCAGAAATAACCTGTTTCAAAAAGCTCAGGAAGAAGAACGACCTTCGCTCCCATTTCCGCGGCTTTTTTTGTGAGCAGGGCGGCTTTCTCAACAGACTGCTCCCGCGTTTCGGGAACGCTCATCTGAATTGCCGCAGCAACAACCTTCCTCATAAAACCCCCGAGATCAAAGATACTGCTCAAACAGCAGCTTATCCAGAATACGGAAATATTGTGTATCGGTCTCGTTCCACGTTACAGGCGATGTTATCATTTCATAGCTTATGACAAACGTCTTTCCGCTTTTGGCTTTTACTATATGCTGCATGACCGACTCGACTCCCTGTTTGCACAGAGCGTCATATGCCTTTGACGCTTTCATATCAAAATAAACGATATGGCTTACGAGCATAACTCCGTTATCATATGCCATTTCGACCCTGTCATCATAAAGATAGTCGATCGTTTCCTCAATGAGCTTTTCGCTGAGCTTCGGCTTTCCGTACTGCAGTGTAGCCTTGCGGTCGGTCTTATTGTAAATCACTATCCTGTCAATACCGAAATAAGCCAGCACATCGTTTAATATCTGCTCAAACGTAAATTCATCGCCGCTTATTATCTTGTTTGCTATGCGGCAGATGACCTCGCTCTTTTCCATAACTCTGCCGCCAAGCAGGCTTTCGCTTTTAACTCCGCTTTCAAGCAGCGACTCAACGGAGCCGTGCTTTGTTGGCTCGTAAACAATATAGCGGTTCTTTCCCTTTTTCTTGGCTTTGTAAAGCAAACAGTCCGCAAGCTTGAACATGGTGTCGTAGTTCGCGTCCACGTCCTCGGGAAATACCGAAACACCGATCGAGGTCGTAACGCAGAATCCGTTCTGCTCCTCGTCATACGCCGCGTAAACCATATTCTTTATTCCGCGCAGGACAAATTTAAGCCGCTCTTTATCCACAAAGTTGTCGAATACGATAAAAAACTCGTCGCCGCCTATTCTTCCCGCCTTTCCGAAGCCCTCGACCTGCTTTTCGATGATAGCCGCGCAGCGTTTAAGTACTTCGTCGCCCTTCGCGTGACCGAAGTTGTCGTTTACGAGCTTGAAATCGTCAATATCGACGATCGCAATCGCCGTGGACTGGCGCAGATCGTTTATACACCTTTTAGCGTAGTTTGTAATGTTTTCCTTCATAAACAGACCCGTAAGCTGGTCACGGTTATTAAATTCGTGAGAAGCGTTTTGGCTCGGGTCGCCCATCCTTCCGACTGTCATGATATGAACGTCGTCGGAATATACCGCGCTTCCCGTTACAACGAGCTTTTTATTCTGCTCCTTCTGTGAAAGCGTATATTCACAGCTCCTCACGCCGTTTCTGAGGTCGGAAATAAACTTCGAGACAGCCTCGGCGCTGCTTTCGGAGAGCTTGTTCATAAGATCGCTTTTCCAATGCTCGGCGTTTGTAATCCCGAGGATATCCTTTCCTATATCAAAACGATATGTCGTGATCATATCCGTCTTTTTATCGTATGAATAGTATGTACATTCGCTCTGGGACAAGAGCGCGTTATACTCCTTTTCTCTTATGATAAGGTCGCTGTAGCCGTTGAAAAGGCGGTTCAATTCTATCATACGCACCTTTATAACAGCCGTTTCTCCCGCTTCTGGGCGAATAAGCTGCGCAGCCATAGTAATATCGCTTCCGTCAGTATTTCCGACAGTTACGATAAAGGTCTGACCGTATGCCTTATCCTCATACGCCTTATCGAGAATATCGACAGAGCCTCCCGTAAGAAGTCTGTCCGCGGTAATATAAAGTCTCGGACCGAGAAATGAATACAGCGCCGCGTTTGCGGAAACAAAATCATATCCGGGAATTTTGTACGAAAACTCATATATACGTTCTGTTGAATTATCCATACCTTACCTCGTTTTAATGATCAATTTTAAAATCAGGGATCTGCTGTGTTATACAGTGTATATTTCCGCCGCCGATAAGAATTTCCCGAGCGTATACGGGAACGACCTTCCTTTCGGGAAAAAGCTCCTCAAGAGTTTTTCTCGCCGGCTCGTCGGCAGGATCATTAAAGAACGGCATTATTACCGCTCCATTTGAAATGTAAAAATTAACATACGACGCCGCAAGCCTCTCCCCCGCTGTTCTCGCAGGCTTAAAGCCGCAGGTGTCAAGTCCCTCGCAGTCTTCCTTTCTGACCACGATCGGCTTCGGCAGCCTCAGCTTATGGACCTTTATCCTCCGACCTTTAGCGTCGGTCTCATTTTCAAGAATATCAAGACAGCTTTTTGAGAGAGCATACTGCTCGTCGTTTTCATCATCTGTCCATGCAAGAACGACCTCTCCTGGCTTTACAAACGCGCATACATTGTCGATATGCTCATTTGTTTCATCGCCGTAAATGCCGTTTTTAAGCCATATCACTTTATCCGCCCCGAGCGCCTCCTTAAGCTTTTCCTCGATTTCCTCTTTAGTCATATCGGGATTTCTGCCCTTGCTCAAAAGACAAGCCTCGGTAGTTAATATCGTTCCCTCGCCGTCTGTGTGTATCGAGCCGCCCTCAAGCACAAAACCGCTGTAATCGTACATATCGACGCTGTACAGATCGCAGAGCTTTCTCGCCATTTTATCGTCGAGATCCCACGGAAAGTACAATCCGTCAACAAGCCCGCCCCAGGCATTGAAGCTCCAGTTTATCCCGCGTATCCCGCCGCCTTTGTTTACCACAAACGTCGGCGCGTAATCTCTCGCCCACGCGTCGTTGCTGCTCATTTCCACAACGCGTATTTTTTCGGAAAGCATCACTCTTGCGTTTTCATACTGTTTTTCCGAAGCGCATACCGTGACGCTTTCGCTTTCGGCGATCGCCTCGCACACCTCGCAGAACGCCTTTCTCGCGGCATATCCGCCAAAGCTCCAGCTATCGGAGCGTTCGGGAAAGATCAGAACACAGCCGTAATGCTTTGAATATTCGGCAGGCATAAAAAATCCGTCCTGCCGCGGAACAGAATTTAAAATCTTCATAAGTTTAACACTTTAAACTGTCCTTCACATTTACTCACCATATATTATAGCACATTATCAATAAAATGTCAAGGCTAACAGTCATATAAATATGCAAAAACTTAAAAGACTGTTTTAAGCGCGGCGTGAAGCTGTATAACGGGCTTTTTGTTTAGTCCCTTCGGTCGGGTATTTAAGCCCGTAAAGTACGGCTGTGCCAATAAATGCATATAGAGAGATTCGACAACATAAATGTACAAAATGTACAATATTCACATAATTTTCACAAATTATTTTGTAACGGAAACGAAAATTTATAGGTTGACAAATTAACAAAATTATGATAAAATGCAATAGAGCGTTAAAAGTAACAGATAACGCAAAATGAATATTGTTGGAGGGTTTTATTATGAATTCAAAGAACATGAGTATTACCGCGCTGGTTTGCGGTATTGTTGGTATTGTAGGAGCTTTTATCCCGTACGTATCCTATATAGCACCTCTTGCGGCTATCGCAGGTATCGTTTTCGGCGCGCTTGCTCTGAAGAAATTTAAAGAAGGCGACGAGTCCGGCACTAAGGGACTGGCTATTGCAGGTCTTGTTCTCGGTATTGTTTCGACCGCTTTCAGCTTGCTGATGTGGGCTTGCGCTATCTGCGTACTCTGCACTGCGGCCGGCATTTTGGGAGAACTCGGCGCGATGTAATTTATTCTCGTGTTTTGATTTTATCTACCAAAACTTTAACCCTGCCTGCGGGCAGGGTTAATTTTATATGTTAGGAGTTTTTTATGTTTCCCGGATTTACACTTTTTGGAAATTTTTTCGTAAGCTCTTACGCGCTCTGTGCATTGGCCGGAATTTTTACTGCTTGTCCGCTTTCGATTTATTATTTCAAGAAGCGAACTAAAAACAAGAACGACGATATTGCGCTGATTTTTGTGTTTTTGTTTGCCGCAATAGGAACGTTTATAGGAATGCATTTGCTTTATGGTTTAACAAATATCGAATACTGGGGAAAGCTTACGGAAGCCTCGGATTTTATGGATTTTTTAAACCGTTTCGGGATAATATTCGGCGGATCGGTCTTTTACGGAGGGCTTATCGGAGGCTTGATCGCGGGAGGAATTTCCGCAAAGGTACAGAAGCTTTCAATTAAGGATGTTACGGACTGCGGAGCGCCTGTCGCCGCGGTCATTCACGGCTTCGGAAGAATAGGCTGCTTTTTGGGCGGGTGCTGTTACGGAGTTGAATGGGAGTACGGGATAACCTTCCATAACTCGCTTGTTGAAAGCGCGAACGGTGTTCCGAGGGTCCCTGTACAACTGTTTGAAGCGGGCTTTGAATTTGCGCTCGGGATACTGCTGTTCATTCTGCTCAGCAAGCGCAAGCTTTACGGAAGGCTTTTATGCGTTTATCTTCTTGCATATCCTGTCGGAAGGTTTATAATTGAATTCTGGCGCGGCGATGATTATCGCGGATTCCTCGGCGGGCTTTCAACCTCACAGCTCATAAGCATCGGGATTTTCTTCGGAACGCTTGTATTCCTTATTGCAAACCTGAAGAAACAAAAGGAAGATCAAAGAAAAGCCGGTTAAACAAACAAGTTGTTCAGCGACATATTAAAATAGGGGAACCCTTAAAATGGGTTCCACTCAGGCTGTATATAAAGTTGTCTATCCCGAATTTATTTAAATTTGAAATTTCAAA
>JAFLUE010000009.1 GCA_022508945.1 Oscillospiraceae bacterium | reverse complement strand
ACCTTTATGAACGGTCTTAAAAAGGCAAATGTTACGCTTAACAGAAAGATGCTTTCCGAGATCGCGATAAACGACGCAGCGGGCTTTACGGCGCTTGCAGAAAAGGCAAAGGCTGCGCTTTGATTAACTAAATTCTCACGCCTTGAAAGTTGGGGCGTGAGATTTTCGCTATTATAAGACAGTGTAAAGGGCGGAGGATATGGAGACGGTATCGTCAAGAAAAAACGCGAATGTTCGGTTTTTGAGGCTTTTTCTCCGCGAAAAGAATGTGCGCGACGAACACGGTGTTTTTGCGGTCGAGGGCGATCATCTTTGCGGCGAGCTTGTTCGCGCGGGCTTTAAGGTGACGTTCGCGGCGTTTACCGAAAAAGCTGCCGAAAAATATCCCGAAACAGCGGCGCTGTTAAAGGAAAAAGCCGAAGAAACGATAGTCATAACCGAGGAACTTTCGGAATATATTTCCGATACAAAGTCGCCGCAGGGACTGTTTGCCGCGGCGGAAATACGAGGTTGGGCAAAATCGGGACAGGCGCGCGTATTCAGCGAGCGCGCGCGAAGGGTAATCGTGCTGGACGGAGTACAGGATCCCGGAAATGTCGGAACGATTATAAGAACCGCCGAGGCGCTGGGCGCGGATGGTGCGGTACTTTTGGGCGGCTGTGCGGATATCTGGTCGCCGAAAACGCTTAGGGCGTCTATGGGAAGCGTGTTCAGACTGCCTGTCATAAACGCCGCCGCCGAAGAGCTGCCGAAAATTTTGGACGGCTTTACGGTGTACGGCGCAATGCTTGACAGTACGGCTAAGCGTTTGGGAGAAGTGAAGTTCCCGGAAAAAACCGCAATAGTCATCGGAAGCGAGGGCAGCGGCGTTTCGGACAAGGTCGCGCGGTTGTGCGGCGAAAAGCTGTATATTCCCATAAAAAAGGCTGAGAGTCTGAACGCCGCGGCAGCCGCGGCAGTTATCCTGTGGGAACTTTCAAGATAAAGCCCGTTCAAGAGCCTTCAAACTCCGAACGCTAAACGGGCTGAGAAACAGAATAAAAGGGAGAGCATTATTTTGTCGGATTTAGTTATACTTGAGTCGCCGTCAAAGGCGAAAACCGTAAAGAAATATCTTGGCGCGGGATACGACGTTGTCGCGTCTACGGGTCATATAATAGATTTGCCGAAATCGAAGCTCGGCGTTGATATAGAGCATAATTTTGAGCCGCAGTATGTGAATATGCGCGACAAGGCGGATATTATCAAAGAGCTTAAAAAGCGCGCGAAAGAGTGCGATACGATATATCTCGCGACCGACCCCGACCGCGAGGGAGAAGCGATCGCGTGGCATTTGTCACATCTGCTCAATATCGACGAGAAAAAAGCGGTAAGAGTTACGTTCAACGAGATAACCAAAACGGGCGTTCAGTATGGAATGAGCCACCCGCGCACAATAAACGGCGACGTTGTAAATGCCCAGCAGACGCGCAGGATCCTTGACAGGATCGTGGGGTATAAGCTTTCTCCGTTTTTGTGGAAAAAGGTCAGAAGGGGACTTTCCGCGGGAAGAGTACAGTCGGTCGCGGTCAGGATAATCGTAGACCGCGAGGAAGAGATACGCGCGTTTAAATCGACCGAGTATTGGACGATCGACGCAAAGTTCCATACGAAATCATCGAAAAAGCTGTTTTCGGCAAAGCTCGCGGAGATCGGCGGAAAGAAAGCGGAGCTTTCCGATAAGGCTTCGGCGGACGCTGTTCTCGAAAATCTGAAGGACGCGGAGTTTACCGCGGTGAATGTAAAGAGATCCCAGCGCAAAAAACAGCCCGCGCCGCCGTTTACAACATCGACCTTACAGCAGGAGGCGTCGCGCAGACTGTCATTTCAGGCGCGCAGAACCATGAAAGCCGCACAGGAGCTTTACGAGGGCGTTGAGATCGAGGGAATGGGCGCGGTCGGACTTATAACCTATATGAGAACCGACTCGCTTCGTGTTTCGGACGAGGCTAAGACCGCGGCGGCGGAGCTTATCAAAAAAAATTACGGAAAGGAATACCTGCCCGAAAAGCCCCGTGTGTTCAAATCAAAGAACAGCGCTCAGGATGCTCATGAAGCCATTCGTCCGTCAAATGTCGAGCTTACTCCCGAAAAGGTAAAAAGCTCGCTTACGAACGACCAGTATAAGCTGTATAAGCTTATCTGGGAGCGTTTTATGGCAAGCCAGATGGCAAATGCCGTGCTTGATACGGTGTCGGTCGATATTGCGGCGAAGGACTGTTTGTTTAAGGCGAGCGGCTATTCGGTAAAATTTGAGGGATTTACAAAGCTTTACGAGGAAAGCCGCGACAATGACGAACAGGGCGGAGCGCTTCCGAAGATCGAAAACGGTGAAAAGCTTACCGCCAAGGAGGTCCTCGGAAACCAGCATTTTACCCAGCCCCCCGCGCGCTATAACGAAGCGTCGCTTATAAAGGCGCTCGAGGAAAACGGAATAGGCAGACCCTCGACCTACGCGCCGACGATATCTACGATTCTTGACAGGCACTATGTCGAGCGCGAAGCGGGAAACCAGCTTAAGCCGACGTCGCTCGGCGAGGTAATAACCGCGCTTTTAAAGGATAAGTTCAACAACATCGTCGATGTAAAATTTACGGCAAAAATGGAGAGCAGCCTTGATGATATCGAAAACGGCGACAGGGATTGGGTCGAAACGCTCAGAAAGTTCTACGACGGCTTTGAACAGTCGCTTGTAAAGGCCGAAAAGGAAATGGACGGAAAGCACGTAAAGATACCCGACGAGCCGACGGATATCGTATGCGAGGAATGCGGAAAACCGATGGTCATTAAAATCGGACCGTACGGAAAATTCCTCGGCTGTTCGGGATTTCCCGAGTGTAAGTTCACAAAGAAGATAGTTACGGAAACAAAGGGCGTTTGTCCGAAGTGCGGAAAGAAGATGCTGTTAAAGAAGTCCAAGAAGGGAAAACCCTTTTACGGCTGCGAGAATTACAAGGACTGCAACTATATGACATGGGATCTGCCGATAGAGGAAAAATGCCCGAATTGTTCCACAACGCTGTTTAAGAAAACAGGAAAGCTCGGAAAGATATACTGCGCGAAAGAGGGCTGCGGATATGAGCGTCCTCTCGATAAGACAAAGGATAAGGATGAGGGTTAAGGTCGTAGGCGCGGGGCTTGCGGGCTGCGAGGCGGCATATCAGCTTGCCGAGCGCGGCTTTGATGTCGAGCTTTGCGAGATGAAGCCCGAAAAATATTCCCCAGCGCATAAATACGAGGGCTTTGCGGAGCTTGTATGCTCAAATTCGCTGAAATCAAGGAACGTTGACAGCGCCTGCGGATTGCTCAAAGAGGAAATGCGAAGGTTAGGGTCAATTGTTGTGCCTGCGGCGGAAAAGACGGCTGTTCCCGCGGGCGGGGCGCTCGCGGTAAACCGAAAGGACTTTTCGGACGAGATAACGAAAATTATCAGAAGTCACCCGAACATCACCGTAATAAGCGGCGAGGTAACACGTCTTCCCGATAAAAACGCGGTCATATGCACCGGTCCGCTCACAAGCGACGCGCTGGCGGAAAGCATGAGCGAAAGCTTCGGCAAGAACGGACAGTTTATGAGCTTTTTTGACGCGTCGGCGCCGATAGTCTCGGCTGAGAGCATCGACCGTTCGATCGTGTTCAGCCAGTCGCGCTATGACAAGGGCGGCGACGATTATCTCAACTGTCCGTTTACAAAAGAGGAGTATGAGCGGTTCTGGAATGAACTTGTAAAAGCCGAGCCTGCCGAGCTTCATGAGTTTGACAAAAATCCGAATGTATACGAAGGCTGTATGCCCGTAGAGGTGTTGGCGAAGCGCGGTATTGAAAGCGTGAGATACGGCTGTATGAAGCCCGTGGGGCTTACCGACCCGCGCACGGGAAAGCGCCCCTATGCCGCCGTACAGCTCAGAAAGGAAAACGCCGAGGGGACGATGTATAACCTCGTCGGATTTCAGACACATTTGAAATTCGGCGAGCAGAAGCGCGTTTTTTCGCTTATCCCGGGGCTTGAAAACGCTGAGTTTGTGCGCTATGGCGTTATGCACAGAAACACCTACATCTGCTCGAGAACGCTGCTTGATAAAAGCTTTATGCTCAAAGGCTCGGAAAATGTGTTTTTCGGAGGGCAGATCACAGGCGTAGAGGGCTATGTCGAGAGCGCGGCTTCGGGAATAATAGCGGGCAGGGCGCTTGCGGACAGGCTTATGGGAAAAGAGCCGCTGAGGCTTCCCAATACGACAATGCTTGGGGCGCTTATAGATTATGTGTGCGATTGGACGGACGACGGATATTATGTTGAATTTGACCCTATGGGAGCGAATATGGGCATTCTTCCGCCGCTTGAGGTGAATATACGCGACAAGCGCGAGAAATACGCGGCGCTTGCGAAAAGAGCGCTTGATGATCTGGAAAGGTTGCTGAAAGAACATAACAAGTCATAGGGAAGCGTACAAGAAGTCTTTGTAATGGAGTCTGAGGGCGCATGCTGAACCATCTTCGGAAAGTTTCCCATCAGAAAAAAGAAGAAAAGCAGTTCGGCGAACATTGTTATAAAACTTTTTGAAAATGTCATTTCCCAAAAAGAATATTATTTCAGAGCGTAAAAGATCGGCTTACAGACTGTCAGGAATTCACAGACAGTCGCGCATTATATGATTGGAGAAGAGTTATGAAGATAGTAATTGACGGTTTCGGCGGAGACAACGCGCCCGACGAGGTGCTTAAAGGCGCGGCTCTCGCCGTAAAGGAACTCGGGATAGAGGTCATCGTAACGGGCGAAGTAAAGATACTTGAGGAGCGTATGGCGGCGCTCGGGATATCTTCCGATAAAATAAGCTTTGCCGCGGCGGAGGGAGTTATAACGACCGAGGACAACCCGAAGTCGATACTTAAAGAAAAATCGAAAACATCAATGGGCGTTGCGTTCAATATGCTTGCCGAAGGACAGGCTGACGCGGCGATATCCGCGGGCAGTACGGCTTCTATCGTTATCGGCGGAACAATGATCGGAAAGCGAATAAAGGGCGTAAAAAGAACTGCTCTCGTGCCGCTTATGCCGTGCCTTGGCGGAAAGAGATACTGTGTGCTTGACGGAGGCGCGAATCTCGATTGCCGTCCGGAAATGCTGCTTCAGTTCGCGATAATGGGAAGCTGCTTTATGAAAGCAACGATGGGTATAGAAAACCCAAGAGTGGGTCTGCTTAACATCGGAACAGAGGACGAAAAAGGCAGGGAGCTTGAACAGGAAACCAAAAAGCTTCTCGAAAAGGCGCCGATAAATTTCCTCGGGTTTGTAGAGGCAAGAGAGGTGCCGCTCGGCGGGGTAGATGTACTTATCACAGACGGATTTACGGGAAACGTATTCCTGAAAGCCTGCGAGGGAATGGGAGCGCTTATGAAGGACGCGCTTAAGTCCATTTTCTACGCGAATTTGAAGACAAAGCTCGGCGCGCTCTGCGTAAAAAGCCAGCTTAAGGATTTTATGGCTCAGATGGATTATAAAACCATAGGCGGTTCTCCGCTCTTGGGGACGGCAAAGCCCGTTTTCAAAGCCCACGGAGCGTCCGATGAGGCGGCGTTTTTCGGAGCGTTCCGCCAGGCAAAGCTTTTTGTGGAAAACAACGCGATCGATGAAATGACAAAGGCAATAGCAAGCCTTAATATCGGGGAGGCCTCGGAAAATGTCTGAAAGCTATGCTCTCGAAGAGCTTGAGGAAAAAATCGGCTATAAGTTCAGAAAGAATGAGCTTCTGAAAAGGGCGATGACACATTCGAGCTATTCGGGCGGAAAAAACAACGGAAGCAACGAGCGGCTCGAATTTCTCGGCGACAGCATTTTGCAGGTCACCGTGTCACAGTATCTCTTCAAAAATATGAAGAGCGAGCCGGAGGGCGGACTCACAAAGCTCAGAGCTTCTATTGTATGTGAAAATTCATTGTATGAGTTCGCTAAAATGATAGATCTCGGAAAATATCTTCTTCTCGGAAAGGGCGAGGAGATGACGGGCGGGAGAAACCGACGCTCGATCTTGGCGGACGCCTTTGAGGCTATGCTCGCGGCGGTCTATCTTGACGGCGGGCTTGACGCGGCGATGGACGTGATAATGAGGTTTATGCCGTCTATTGAGGAGCTTAGATCGGGAAAGGTAAAGCTCGGAGATTATAAGACGATCCTACAGGAAATAATCCAAAAAAATCCCGAGGAGAAAATATCCTACGAAATAAAAGAACCTCCGGGAAAACAGCATCGAAAGCTGTTTACCGCCAATGTCCTCTTAAACGGTCAGAAAATAGGAAGCGGAAGCGGCTATTCCAAAAAGGAAGCCGAACAGGAAGCCGCAAAGGAAGCAATTATGCTCATGGGCTATGACGTGGGCTGAAAAATATGAAAAAAACAAACATAAGCATTTTTATACCGCATATCGGCTGTCCTCATTTGTGCAGCTTCTGTGACCAGAAAAGCATCTCCGGAGCCGAAAAAGCCCCGACCGCCAAGGAAGTAGAAGCCATGCTCGAAGAACAGTCCAACCACCTGCTGTCGAATGGAATGTCGGCGGAAATAGCTTTTTTCGGCGGGAGCTTTACGGCTGTTCCGCGGGATTATATGATAGAATTGCTTGAAACGGCGAAAAACGCTGTCGAAAAATTTCCCGCGTATTCGGGGATACGCTGTTCGACAAGACCGGACTGTGTTGACGACGAAATTGTCGGTATCCTGAAACGGTATAATGTGTCGGCGGTTGAACTCGGCGCACAGTCGATGAGTGATGAGGTCCTGAAAGCAAACGAGCGCGGACATACATCGGATGATGTCCGAAAAGCTTCGGAGCTGATAAAAAACGCGGATATCGAGCTTGGGCTGCAGATGATGACAGGGCTTTATCTCGACACGAAAGAGCGCTCTTTGGACACCTGCCGCGAGTTTATCAAAATAAAACCGAAGACCGTGAGGATATATCCTACGGTCATACTTGAAAATACGAGGCTCGGAGAGCTGTATAAAAGCGGACTTTACGAAAGCTTTTCGTTTGAGGAAACGGTGGAGCTGTGTGCAAAAATGCTTGAAATGTTCACGGAAAACGGCATTTCAGTCATTCGGATGGGTCTGCACTCAAGCCGTGAGCTTGAAGAGAAAATGCTCGGCGGAGCATACCACCCGAGCTTTCGCGAATTCGTCGAAAGCAGATCGTTTCTGAATGAGCTTTCAGAGCGGCTCGAGCGTTTTGGAAAGGGCAGGTATACTGTTCTTTCGGACAGGAAGAATATAAGCAAGATAATCGGGCAGAAGCGGGAAAATCTCGTAAGGCTGCGCGAAAAAGGATATGACATAAGGGTAAAGGAAAAATCGGGAGCATATCTCGAGATCGAGGAAGTTAAAAACCTCTGAAGACCGGTTTGAAAAGGAAAGATCGGCAGAGTACGTCGGCGGCACGAACGGTTGTAAGCAACCATCCTGAAAGCCGACGAAGCCAAGGCTTGATGCCTTGCGGGGAGGTTTGACGCGGCAGACGAGTGCTATGCTGATTTTTCTCAAACAAGGTTTTTAGAGGTGACCTGATGTTTTTTAAAACTCTGAAAATACAGGGCTTTAAGTCCTTTGCGGATAAAACGGTGCTTTCTTTCGACACAAAAACAACTGCAGTCGTCGGAAGCAACGGAAACGGAAAGAGCAATATTTCGGACGCGCTGCGCTGGGTTATGGGAGAGCAGGGCGCAAAGACCCTGCGCGGAGATAAAATGGAGGACGTGATATTTCACGGCACCGTCGAGCGCAAGCCCATGGGCTTCGCAAGCGTTTCTCTTGTTATCGACAACAGTGACCGCGCGCTTAATATTGACGAAAATGAGATTGAAATATCCAGAAAGCTTTATCGCACAGGTGAAAGCGAATATTCTATAAACGGAAAGAAAACACGCCTAAAGGACGTCCAGGAGCTTCTTATGGGAACGGGTCTCGGACGCGACGGTTATTCAATTATCGGTCAGGGAAGAGTCGCGGAGATCGTCAATTCCCGCGATACTCAGCGCCGCGAGATCTTCGAGGAAGCGGCGGGGGTTTCGCTTTTTCTGCATAAAAAAGCCGACGCGGAAAAACAGCTCGCCCAGGCGGCTGAAAATATCACCCGCCAGCACGACCTGATACGCGCCGACGAGGAAAGATTGCCCGTACTTAAGAAGCAGTCCGAAAAGGCGGCGCTTGCTTCCGAGCTTATGGCTCAGAAAAAGGAGCTTGAAATTTCCGTAAGCGCCGCGAAGCTAAAGGAAAAAAGGGCCGAGCTTCAGAAACTCTCCGATGATATTTTGCTTAACAGAAGTGAATGTGAGCATTACGAGCGCGATATAAAAAGATCCGGTGAGGAGATCGAAAAGCTTGCGAATGAAAAGCTTTCAAAAAACGCAAGCCTCAACAGAATTCGCAGCGAAATAAAAAGCGCGAGCGATATACTTTCCGAGAAAAACGCGGCGTTAAAGGTCGCGGAAAACGACCTCGAGCATAACAAGACCCGCAGAGCGGAGCTTATGGAACAGCTTGAAAAGGCACAGCAGAGTGATTCGGCGTTTGATAAGCAGATAGATGAGGTAAGGGAAGAGATCGCGAAAAAGAATGACGAGATCGCTTCGTTTGACGTGAAGATATCGGATGCACAGCAGAAGTTCGACGAAATTTCAAAGGAGAACACATCGTCCGGCGAGGAATTTTCCGCGCTTGAAAGCGAGATCGCCGAGGCATACCGCGAAAAAACCGAGTATTCGCTGACGGTAACACAGTCGAAGCTGTCTGTTGAAGATGTCGAAAAGCAAAGAGCGGCGTTTTCGAGCGGAGTTTCCGACGCGGAGGAAAAAATCGCCGAGTATAACGCCGAGCTTTCCGCGGCAAAGAAAAAGGCGTCCGAAATTGTAGAGGAAAAATCCGCCGCGGAAAACAGGCTCGGCGGAATGGAAAGGCTTTCACAAAGCAGGAAGAAGCGGCTCGACGACGCGAGGACGGCTCTCGAGGATGTGAACCGAACGCTCGGCGAGAAGCAGCAGCGCTATAAGGTGCTTTCGGATATCGAAAAGAGCAAGGAGGGCTATAACCGCTCGGTAAAAGAGGTCATAAGCGCGGGAGAACAGGGCAGACTCTCGGGAATACACGGAATTGTCGCGGATGTGCTTACTGTTCCTCAGAAATATGTTACCGCTATTGAAACGGTTTTACAGCCTGTAATGCAGAATATCATCGTTGATAACGAGCAGACCGCTCAGCGCTGTATTCAGTTCTTAAATGAAACAGGAGCGGGCAGAGCGACGTTTTATCCGCTGACTTCAATGAAAGGCAGAAGCTTAAACGAGCAGGGTCTGCGGAATGAGATCGGCTTTGAGGGCATTGCGAACGAGCTTGTGGAGTTTGACAATACCTACCGCGATATCATCGGAAATCTTCTCGGAACAACAGTGGTCGTTGACGATCTCTCGACCGCGACCGTTATCGGAAAAAAATACGGATATAAGTTCAGGATAGTAACGCTTGACGGACAGGTCGTAAACGCGGGCGGTTCCTTTACGGGCGGCTCGAGAATAAGCAAGGGCGGCATAATCTCAAGAAAGCAGGAGATCGACGCTCTCTACACCGAGGTCAAGGCGCTCAGGGAGAACGAAAAAACAAAGCGCGATGAGTTTGAAAAATGCCGCGCGGAGTACGCTAAATTTTCCATAGAGCTTGAGGGAATGCAGGACAAGATACGCGAGCTTGACCGCGAGGACATAAGCGTCGGCGCGGAGATCTCACGTCTTATGGGGCTTATAGAACAGCTCACACAGCAAAAGCAAACCTCCGACAAGACATTACGGAATTTTGAAGAGCAGATCTCGCGCCTTAATGAGACCATAAACGGCGCAAAGGCGAAAATAGATGAAATATCGGCAAAAATCGAGCTGCTTGAAAAGGAGCATTCTGTCCAGTCCGAACAGCGCGGGATAACCGAAAACAAGATAAAATCACTCTACGACAGCATAAGCGCGCTGAATATGGACAAAATGTCGGCTATAAAGGACATCGACTCGCTTAACGAGAGGATAAAGAACATTGAGGAAAACCGCAGAACGCTTCTTGAAAACAGCGGTGATTATAAAAAATTGATGACCTCGCTCGATAATTCCGACCGCGAGATCCGTGAAAGGATCGAGCGCTTAAAGCGCGAGATCTCAGACCGCGGCGGAGAGCTTACGGATAAAAACGCCGAGATCGAAAGCTATGTAAAGGAGATCGAAGAGCTTGAGCGGGAAGTAAACGAGCTTCATAAAAACATCGGCGAGCTAAACCGTGAAAAGGAAAAGTTCACCGGAACCGCCGCGCGTCTTGAGGAGCGAAAGGCATCGACCCAGAACGAATACGACAGGATAGTTGCGCTTCTTTTTGACAGCTATGAGCTTACAGTTCAGCAGGCGGAAAAAGAAGCAAAGCTTCCCGAAAATCTTTTGGAGGCTGAGGCGGAGCTTAAGGAGCTTACAAAGAAAATAACCGATCTCGGAAGCGTAAATATGGCGTCGATCGAGGAATACCGCGAGGTTTCACAGCGTTATGAGTTCCAGTCCGCCCAGCTCCGCGACATCGAAAGCTCAAAGCGCGATCTCGAAAAGCTTATCGAACAGCTAACCGCCGACATCAAAACGCGCTTTTTGGAAAGCTTCGAGGATATCAATCGCCACTTCAAGTCGATATTTACGCAGATATTCGGACCCGGATCCCATGCGGAGCTTGAGCTGACAACTCCCGATGATGTTCTGAATTCGGGTATAGAAATAAAAGCCGCGCCTCCGGGAAAGGTAATAAAAAACCTCATCTCGCTTTCGGGCGGCGAAAAGACAATGGTCGCCATAACGATATATTTCGCGATACTTATGCACCGCCCCACGCCGTTTTGTATGCTCGACGAGGTCGATGCGGCGCTCGACGAGGTAAATGTCGATAAGTACATTCGCTATCTGAACCAGTTCAGCCGTAAGACACAGCTTATGGTCATAACCCACCGCCGCGGAACGATCGAGGGCTGTTCGGTCTTGTACGGTGTGTTTATGCAGGAAAAGGGAGTTTCGCGTCTGTTAAGACAAGAGCTTTCGGATGAGCTGTCCGATGAGCTGAACGAGATAATAAAGTAGCAAAAAGCGTTTGATTGAGTTTAGTTAAGGAGTTTTTATGGGTCTTTTTGACAAGTGGAAAAAACGAGATGAACAAGCGGAAGCGGAAAGCCGTGAAAGGCTTGCGTTTCTTGAAAAGCTGAGCGGCGGTTCGCCGATCTTTACCGACCACGAATCCGATATAGAGTTTCAGAAGGAGTATGAAAAGGAGCTTGAGGAGTCCAAGAGCAAGATACGCGAGGGACTCCGCAAAACAAAGGACGGCTTTGTAAGCAGGATAGAGCAGATCATAAATTCGTTTACAAAAATTGACGAGGATTTTTTCGACGAGCTTGAAGAAACGCTTATTCTCTCCGATATCGGCGCTCAGACAAGCGCCGAGATATGCGACGAGCTTCGCGCGAGGGTAAAGCAGACCGGAACGACCGAACCGTCGGAGGTAAAACAGCTTTTAAAGGACATAATCTCCGAAGTGCTTACCGGCGGAAACGACCTGAGACTTGACTCAAAGCCCGCTGTAATTATGGTCATCGGCGTAAACGGCGCGGGAAAAACCACTACGATCGGAAAAATGGCGGCAAAATTCAAGGCAAACGGTAAAAAGGTGATCGTTGCGGCGGCGGACACATTCAGAGCCGCGGCGATCGACCAGCTCGCCGTATGGACCGAACGCGCGGGAGTTGACATTGTAAAGCACTCGGAGGGCAGCGACCCTGCGGCGGTCGTTTTTGACGCTATTTCGGCGGCAAAAGCGCGCGGCGCGGATATTGTGCTTTGCGATACGGCGGGAAGACTTCATAATAAGAAAAATCTTATGGAGGAGCTGAAAAAAATAGCGCGCGTTATCACACGAGAGCTGCCCGAAGCAAGTGTTGAAACATTGTTGGTGCTTGACGCGACGACGGGGCAGAATGCCGTGACCCAGGCGAGGCTGTTCAATGAAAGCGCGGACATTACGGGAATAGTTCTCACAAAGCTTGACGGAACAGCAAAGGGCGGCATCATAATCCCGATAAAAAACGAATTGAACCTTTCGGTAAAATTAGTCGGCGTGGGCGAAAAAATCGACGATCTGCAGCCGTTTATTCCCGAGGCGTATGTTGACGCGCTTTTTGAGTGATTGACAAGAGAAAAAATTTGTGTTATAATTGGAATTGGTACAATATGTGGGCTTAATGTATTGCAGAAAGGATAATTATGAGTAACAACAATAACGCCGACAACCCCCGAAGTAAGCTTATAATCGCCTCAAACAACGCGGGAAAAATACGCGAGTTCAGAGAGCTTTTGTCCCCGTTCGGATTTGAGGTCATGTCAATGAGAGACGCGGGATATAACGAAGAAATAGCAGAGGACGGCGAGACCTTTGAGGAAAACGCGCATATAAAAGCGCGCGCTGTTTATGAAGCGCTGAAGCTTCCGACAATAGCCGACGACAGCGGTCTTGAAATTGATTTTCTGAACGGCGCGCCGGGAGTTTACTCCGCCCGATACGCGGGCGAAAACGCAACGGACGAGGAGCGCTGCGCGAAGGTGCTCGAGGAAATGCACGGCGCCGCTAAGGCACTTCGTGACGCGAGATTTGTGTGCGCGATATATTTTATTTTTGATGAGGAAAACGAGTATTCCGTAAGCGGAGAGGTTAGGGGATACATAGGCGACGAGCCTATAGGAAAGAACGGCTTCGGCTATGACCCTATCTTTATGCTCGGTGAAAACGAAAGCATGGCGACAATAGACGAGGCGGAGAAGAATAAGATAAGCCACCGCGCTAAGGCGTTTGAACAGCTTTCGCTTATTTTAAAGGAGAAATTTTCATAATGTTAAGCAGTAAACAGCGCGCGAATCTGCGCTCTCAGGCAATGAGCCTCACGCCGATCTTCTATATCGGAAAGCTCGGCATAACCGATGAGATAATAAATCAGCTCGAAAACGCGATAAATGCACGCGAGCTGATAAAGCTCGGCGTACAGGAGGCGTGTGAGTTTGACGCGCGGGAGGCGGCGGATATGATCGCGCCGAGGCTCGGGGCGGAGGTCGTTTCGGTTATCGGGCGTAAATTTGTGTTGTTCAGACGAAGCAAGGACGAGAAAAAGCAGGTGATCTCACTTGATTAATAAAACGGGAATTTTAGGCGGCGCGTTTAACCCCGTCCACAATGGTCATATCCATCTCGCAAAGGAAGCCATATCACAGCTTAAGCTCAGAAAACTGCTTGTAATACCGACCTACGAAAGCCCCCATAAAGCCACAAGGCTTTTGCCGTTTGAAGAACGCGCCGAGATGTGCAGGCTTGCGTTTTCGGGTATAGGCGAGGGATATTCACACGGAAGCTGCGCTGTTGAAATAAGCGATATAGAGCGTGAATTGGGCGGAGTAAGCTATACTATAAACACAATACGCGAGCTTAATAAGCGCTGTCCCGACGAGCATTTCTATCTCATAATCGGCGGGGATATGCTATATTCGTTTACGAAATGGTATAAATACGAGTCCATTTTGAAGGAGTCTACCGTCTGTGCTGCCGCAAGAGGAGGGGACAATTTCGCGGATATGCTCGAATACGCAAACGAGATCGGCAGAATAAAGGTCATGCCTACAGAGGTCGTCGACATAAGCTCGACCGAAGTCCGCGAAAGGCTGAAAAACGGCGAGAGCGTTTCGGAGCTGATACCCGAAAGCGTGGAAGAATACATCATTGAAAACAAACTTTATAAGTAATTTTGGTGCCTTAAGATATTGATAAATAGTACGTTCATTTTTCATTTGTGTTGTTGGTAGGATAGATCGGGATTTGGGAGGTCATTATGGAATATTACAAAAAGGCAAAAAAAATTATGAATATTGATTCTGCAGATTTTGTCGGCGGTGTTTCGGAAAGTGAAATAGAAAAAGCAATGAAAACATTATCCGTTACATTTCCCGAAAGCTATAAGGCATTTTTAACTGATTTTGGCGGTGGGGATGCCGGCGGAGAAATTATCTTCGGTATAACAAATAATGAATATGATGATGTTGTTATAACCACACAAACAGAGCGCAGTCAAGGTATGCCTGATAATTTGGTAATTATAGGTTTCAGACATGATAAATTAATTGGTACCGATACCTTGGTTTGCCTGGATACGGGTAAAATGAGCAATGGAGAATGTCCTGTTATAGAAGTAAATGGTGATTACAGCGAGATAGAAGTAATTGCGGATACCTTTGGAAAATTTTTATTTGAGTATTATAATGATGACGAAGCATATTACAAATTCTGATTTATCGTCGGAACATTTTTGTAAAAGGACAAATAATTAAAAGTCTTTGAAAGGGCGAGAAATTTCAAAAAGCGAGAATTTTTTCGTAAGAAAAATTCTCAGCGGTTTCGACTTGAAGTCAAAGCGATCGAAGCGAGACGATGACGCCAAGTCGTAAATTTTGAAATTTAAATTAAAATAATGAGTAGGTACGAGGAATTTGACGATTATGAAAAGCTGATAAAAGAGCGGCTTTCAAAAAAAAGGTTTACACACAGCGTTAATGTAGCCGAGGCGTGTTATCATCTCGCAAAACGGTATGGAGCGGACGAAAAGCGAAGCTATCTCGCGGGACTCCTCCACGACATAATGAAGGAGGAGCTTCCCGAAAAGCAAAAGCAGTATGCCGCGGACAGCGGGCTTTCGCCGGATCCCGCGGAGCTTTCCGCGAAACAGCTCTGGCACGGCATAGCGGGAGCATATTACGTCCGCGAAATGCTTAACATAACCGACGAGGAAATAATAGGCGCTATACGCTATCACACGGTCGGCTGCGCGAGAATGACGCTAATTGAAAAAATCGTGTATCTCGGGGATATGATATCCGAGGACCGCGATTATAAGGGGATCGAGAAAATGCGCGAGTATTGTCATAAAAACATTGATCTCGCGATGTCCGTTGCGCTAATTTATCAGATACAGAGCGTATGCGGGAAATGTTCATCGCTCCCTGTTTCGACCTTCGAGGCGTACAATTATTATCTGAAATACAATAAAGAAAGGGAAACTTTATGACCGATTTAGAGGAGCTTGAAATATCAGTAAGGGCGCTTTCCGAAAAGAAAGCCGAAAATATCACCGCCCTGAAAGTCAGGGACATCACGAGCATAGCGAATTATTTCGTCATCGCGGGCGCTTCAAGCACTACACAAGCAAAGGCATTGGCGGATAATGTCGAATTTAAGCTCAAGGAAAAGGGCGTAGAGCCGAAAAACATTGAGGGCGTTCAGACGGCGGGGTGGATCGTGCTTGATTACATCGACGTTGTCGTTCATATTTTCACAGAGGAACAGCGTGATTTCTACCGCCTTGAAAACTTGTGGGCGGACGGAGAGCCGGTGGATATATCCGCGTGGGAATAGCGGATAAAGACCATAACCGCGTTATAATGAATTGCGAATTTCAAAAAGCACGAAATTTTTCGCGGAAAAATTTCGTGCGGTTTCGACTTGGCAGCTAAGCGTAGCGCGGAGCGTGCCGTCAAATCGTGAATTTTGAAATTCAAATTTAAATCATTAGTCGGAAATAACATTATAGGGTGCGAGAAGCCGCCACGCCAACTTATGGACGGGCAATAAAATCTCCGCTAAATTTTGTGCTGAAATTATGCTGTTGAATTTGGGGATTATTGCCAAAAAAGAAAAAAGTTGAAAATTTTATTAAAATTCTATTGACAAAGTTAAATGAATAGTGTATAATAATGCATATACTGTTTATTAAGAGTATAAGCCTGTGCCGTTTGGCAAGGGGAGGGAAATATATATGGCAGAAATTCGTCTTGGCAAAAATGAGTCGCTGGAAACTGCGCTTAAGCGTTTCAAGCGTTCATGCGCGAGGGACGGCGTTCTTGCTGAAGTTCGTAAAAGAGAGCATTACGAAAAGCCTTCGGTAAAACGTAAAAAGAAGTCCGAAGCTGCTCGTAAGCGCAAGTTCTGATTTCGGGACTAAGCGGAAAACTTAAAGACGGTTGAAGCGGACAAGTGTTTGTCCGCTTTAATTGTTTTTGGGATACGGAGGAAATATGAGAACGCATAGTCTGGATTACGGCTGGGAGGTTACTTTTCCCGAAAGCTGGACAAGCGAGACTGACGGGAATGGTAAGCGTTTGTTCTACCCGGTGAACGATCCTACGACAGTATATGCCTCGTCACTGCACGCCGAAGGGCAGGGAAAGCCGGCGCCGGTCGAGGTGATGATGAGAGCGTTTATGCATACACTTCCCGAAAACGCCGAAGAAATTCCTCTGATTGTCGGAAATCTGTGCTGTAGAGCGTTCTTTTCCGCGGACAGCGAAGGCGTGTTTCGGATAAGTGCGGGCTTTTTCGCTGAGGGTGAACTGCTGTCGCTGAATGTTTATTCCGAAAACAAAGCCGCGGTGTGGGAGGTCTTTGAGTACTTTAAAAGCGTCACACGGAGGTAAAAATGCTGTTCAGACCTACGTTTTATCTGAAAAACGTGTTTTATATCGACGAAAAATTCCTCGCGGATAACAGCGTAAGC
The DNA here is from genome assembly GCA_022508945.1 of Oscillospiraceae bacterium. Classification (GTDB taxonomy): domain Bacteria; phylum Bacillota; class Clostridia; order Oscillospirales; family Ruminococcaceae; genus CAG-115. The sequence goes on along the minus strand of JAFLUE010000009.1, from coordinate 11,209 downwards.
GCGCTTGTGCTGGATATGGACAACACTCTTTCAATGCACGGAAATCCGAAAGCCGAGGACGGCGTTATGGAATGGCTCGACAAAATGCGCGGGCTGGGGGTAAAAATGCGGGTCGTGTCGAATAATACGACAAAGCGCGTAAAGCCGCTGGCGGAAATGCTCGGACTTGAATATACCGCAAACGGCGCAAAGCCGCTTACGTTCGGGATAACACGGGCAATGCGCGCTATGAACGCGGACAAGGCTTCTACGCTTGTCGTCGGCGACCAGATATTTACTGATATTATCGCGGGAAACCTGAAGGGCGTGAGGACCGTTCTGGTAAACCCGTTTCACCTTGAAAACAAGTGGACCTTCAAGCTCAAAAGGCTTGCGGAAAGCGTTGTCTTCAAGCGCGATTATTCTGATTTGGAGTGGAAATAGATGATAACCTTCGGACCGGGCGGAAATTCCGAAAGCTTCGGAAAGAGAAAATTTCCCGACGAACTGCCCGAATATCTAAAGAATTTAGGACTTAACGGCTATGAGATAGAGTGCGGGAGAGGCGTCAGGATCTCGGAAGCCGCGCTCGAAAAACTGCCGAGGATTGCCGAAGAAAACGGCATTTACCTTACGCTTCACGCACCGTATTTTATCTCGCTTTCGGGAGTCGTGGAGGAAACGCGCCTTAAAAGCGTGGAATACATTTTACAGTCGGCGCGCGCGGCAAACGCGGTGGGAGCGAAAAAGATAGTCGTCCACAGCGGGTCATGCTCGAAAATAACGCGCGAAGAGGCGCTGGAGCTTGCGAAGGACACGCTGAAAAAAGCACAGCGGGCGCTTGACGATGAAGGCTTGTCGGAGATCATAATATGTCCCGAAACAATGGGCAAAATAAATCAGCTCGGAACGCTCGAAGAGGTGCTTGAGCTGTGCGCGGCAGACGAGCGTTTTTTGCCCGCGGTAGATTTCGGACATCTTAACGCGAGAACGCTCGGCGGCATAAAAACGCGAGAGGATTACGCGAAAATGCTTGAGCTTATCGAGGACAAGCTCGGCAAGGAACGTGCGTCGAATATGCATATACATTTCAGTAAGATAATGTACACAAGCGGCGGCGAAAAGGAACACCTTACCTTTGCGGACAATACCTACGGACCGGCTTATGAGCCGCTTATGGAGGAACTGTACAAGCGCGGCTTCCAGCCCTCGATCATCTGCGAAAGCGCCGGTACACAGGCGGAGGACGCGGCTGAAATGAAGCGGTATTACGAGGGGCTTTGATAAGAAGCGTTACGGGGGTAAATTATGAAAATACTTGTTATAAACGGACCGAATCTGAATCTGCTCGGCGAACGCGAGCCGAATATTTACGGCGGCGACACGCTCGAGTCGATAAACGCAACGCTAAGTAAAAAGGCGGAGAAAATGGGATATGAGCTTTCGTTTTTTCAAAGCAACAGCGAGGGCGCGCTTATAGACGCACTCCACGCTTCGAGAACGGACTGCGCGGGAGTTATCTTAAACGCTGGCGCGTATACCCACTACAGCTACGCGATACGCGACGCGATAGCGGCGATAAAGCTCCCTGTTGTTGAAGTACATTTAAGCAACGTAAACTCACGCGACGAGTTCAGAAAAACAAGCGTAATAGCGCCCGTCTGCGTCGGAAGCATCGCGGGCTTCGGCAAATACAGCTATCATCTCGCGCTGGACGCGCTTTGCTACCGCTTTTCAGCCGACCAAGAGGCAAAAAAATGAGCGCGGTAGGATATCTGTCTGAGTGGCTTTCGGACGAGCGAACCGCCGCTCTTATAACATCCGGCTTGTCGCTGAGGCATTTATGCGGTTTCGGGCTTTCACACGGTCTTATCCTCGCGGCAAAGGAGGAGAGCTTTCTTTTTGTTTCCGAGGACGAGTTTGAGCGTGTAAAGGCAAAAGCCGAAGGGCTTTCGGTCCGCGCTTACAGTGATACGAAACAGCTTCTCGACTTGCTTGTAAAGCACAATATCCGCAAAATATTGGTCGAAAGCGACAAAATGACGGTCAGAGAGCTTAATTTCTATACCGACGAGCTGCACTGCGCGAAGCTTGAGACAAGCGATCTGCTTTCGCAAAAGCTTGCAATGCTCAGAGCCGTAAAGTCGGATATGGAATTGAACGCGGTAAAAAAAGCCCAGCTTGTATGTGACAAGGCATACGACAAGCTTCTTATGAGCATAAGAAAGGGCATGAGCGAGCGGCAGATAGCGGCGATGCTAAGCGGCTTTCTTGTTGAATACGGGGCGGACGAGCTTATGCCGCGCATGAGGATAGCCTCGGGAGAAAATTCCGCAAAGCATCATATTAAGCCCACAGAGAGAAAAATAACCGACGGTGATTTTTTGCTTATGGATTTCGGCGCGAAGGTCGGAGGCTATTGCGCGTCAATGGCAAGAACGGTCGTTGTGGGAGAGATAAGTCCAAAGCGCGAGAATATCTATAACGCGGTCTTCTGCGCGGTTACGGACGGACTGAAAGCAATACGCGCGGGGATAGGCGCAAATGTCGCTCAAAGCGTCGCGATGGCTACGCTGAATAACTGGGATATAGACCGATACGCAAGATCCGATTTCGGACACGGGACGGGACTTGAGTTTTTCGAGCCGCCGTATCTTGTACAAGGCTCGCCGTCAATGCTTAAAACAAATATGACGCTTGTGTGCGGGTGTGAGGTGACTGCTCCGTCAAGATACGGAGTAAAGATCGCGGACTGTGTTTGTGTAACCGAGGACGGATGTATAGATCTTACGACCGCGACGAAAAGCTTGGTGCATATTTGAACCTGTTTATTGGAAAATATGCGGACGCTTGGCGCGCGGTATTGCCTTAAATCAGAAAAACTATTGACAAATAATTGACGTTGTGATATAATTAAATGTAAGTATTGCTCGAAAGAGCGTAAAAGTAATTATGAATGAATAAAATATTGGAGGTTCGCTATGATAACAGCGGGAGATTTCAGAAACGGAATGACTTTTGAAGAGGACGGAAACGTAATGCAGATCATCGAGTTTCAGCACGTTAAGCCCGGAAAGGGCGCGGCTTTCGTTCGTACAAAGGTAAAGAACGTAATCACAGGCTCGGTGGTTGAAAAGACATATAACCCGTCCGCAAAGTTCCCTACGGCGTTTGTTGAGAGAAGGGATATGGAATACACCTACTCCGACGGAGAGCTGTATCACTTTATGGACCAGGAGACCTACGAGGATATTCCCGTAAACGCGTCCGACGTCGGCGACAACTTCAAGTTTGTAAAGGAAAACATGATATGCAAGATTTTGTCCTATAAGGGCAAGGTATTCGGTGTTGAGCCTCCGAACTTTGTGGAGCTTGAGGTTACGACGACCGAGCCGGGCTTTGCGGGAAATACGGCTACAAACGCTACTAAGCCCGCGACGCTTGAAACGGGTGCGGAGATACGTGTTCCGCTTTTCATAAACGAGGGCGAAAAGATCCGCATTGATACCAGAACAGGCGAATATATGGAGCGCGTAAAGTAATAAAGGCGGTTCAACATTTTTTCGGAGCTTTCTTTTGAAGCTCCGAAGCTGAATAAACGGGGGTGTTTTTATGACAATAGGTGAAAAGGTTTCTTATATAAAAGGTCTTTTTGAGGGTCAGGAAAAGGACGATAAAATTATCGCGCTTATTCTTGACGTTCTGGCGGATATTGCCGAAAATCTCGAGGAGGTCGACGAGGAGCTTGACGATGTGGCAAGCGTAATGACCGACCTTGAGGAGAGCGTCTGCGATATTGAGGACGAGGTTTACGGCGAGGACGGATACGAAGACGATGAATATTACGACGAGGACGATATCGAGGAAGACATCGGCGAGATGTACGAAACCGAATGCCCTAACTGCCACAACAGGATAAGCTTTGATTATGAGCAGGCGATAAAGGGCGAGCTTGATTGTCCCAACTGCGGAAAAAAGCTTGTCTTTGATATCAACGACGAGGTTGAGGAAGTATAAGCTGCTTAAAGATCGGCGATCGGTCGATCAGTTATTTGTTGTACACAAAAATCCGCGGACAACTGCGCCGTGGATTTTTATGTGTAGCGCGAAATTTCCAAAAAGAGGACAAAATGAGCTATAAGGACAATCTGATAAAAATTGAGGCATATGTCGCGGGAGAACAGCCTGATAAAACGGATTTCATAAAGCTTAACGCAAACGAAAATCCATATCCGCCCTCTCCCGAGGTCATAAAAGCAATAAATAGCTATAACGGCGAGGTCCTTCGCAAATACCCCTCGGCAAACTCCGTGGGACTTGTGAAAGCGATCGCCGAATATCACGGCTTAAAGCCCGAAAACGTTTTTGCGGGAAACGGCACGGACGACGTGCTGTCGCTGTGCTTTCGGGCGTTTTTTAATTCGGGAAAGCCTATTTTGTTTCCCGATATAACCTATTCGTTCAATACGGTGTGGTGTGAAATACTGAAAATACCGTATGAGGAAATAAAAGTTGATGATAATTTCAACATAAACCCCGCCGATTACAGGCGTGAAAACGGCGGCATCGTCATCGCAAACCCAAACGCACCTACGTCTATCGGACGCGGTCTTGATTTTCTTCGTGAGATACTTGACGAAAACCGTGATGTCGTGGTAATTGCAGACGAGGCTTATGTCGATTTCGGCGGTGTTACGGCGATACCGCTGCTTAGTGAATATGACAACCTTGTTATAACCCGAACGTTTTCCAAAAGCCGCTCAATGGCGGGAATGCGCTTGGGGTATGCAATGGGAAGCGCGGACGCTATTGCGGCGCTCTATGCCGCGAAGGACAGCATGAACAGCTATCCCGTGGACAGCGTAGCACAGGCGGCGGGTATCGCTTCCATAAAGGACGAGGAATACTTCCAAACAACGCTTAAAAAAGTAATAGCGACCCGCGAAAGGCTTATAAAGGAGCTTCGCCTTATGGGCTTTGAGCTTCCAGACAGCAGCACGAATTTCGTTTTCGCGAGTCACCCAGATATCAGGGCGGTGGATATATTCAACCACCTTAAATCCATTGACATCTACGTTCGATGGTTCAACAAGCCGCGTATAGACAACTACCTTCGTATAACCGTCGGTACAGACGAGGAAATGGACAAGCTTATTGATGAGCTTAAGGAGCTTATCTCAGAGATCATGTGGTTAAAGAAGGAGCGCGCTCAAAACTTCGGCTGGACATACGAATGAGCCGGCAAAATATATCGTTTATCAATGAATTCCGCGCCGAATGTGTTTTAAGGTTGTCGGGTATTCTGTGATATTTATTCTTGGATGGAATTCAATAATAAAGGAGAAAAAGTATTATGAAAATCGAAACACAGTGCCTTCACGAAGGCTATACACCCAAAAACGGCGAACCGCGCGTTATGCCGATAGTTCAAAGTACAACTTATGTTTATGATTCCACCGACGATATCGCGGCGGTGTTTGACGACCCTACAAAGAGCCTTATCTATTCGCGGTTTGAAAACCCGACTACCGATTGTGTTGAAAAGAAAATAGCGGCGCTCGAGGGCGGAGTCGCGGCTATGTGTACCTCGAGCGGACAGGCGGCGTCGCTTTTGTCCATACTCAACATCTGTGAGGCGGGCGACAGCTTTATCGCCTGCGCGTCGATATACGGAGGTACGATAAACCTGTTCGGATATACGCTTAAGAAAATGGGTATAGAGTGCATCTGGGTAGATCACGACTGTACGGAAGAAGAGCTTAACGCGGCATTCAAGGACAACACAAAGGCGGTATTCGGCGAGACTCTCGCAAATCCCGCGCTGACTGTGCTTGACATCGAGATGTGGGCTAAAGCGGCACACGCCCACGGCGTTCCGCTTATCATCGACAACACCTTCGCAACGCCGATACTCTGCCGTCCGATCGAGTGGGGCGCTGATATCGTTATTCATTCGACCTCGAAATATATGGACGGACACGCCGTTCAGGTAGGCGGAGTTATTGTTGACAGCGGAAAATTCGACTGGACAAGCGGAAAATTCCCGTGCATGACCGAGCCGGACGAGAGCTATCATGGTATTGTTTATACAAAGCAGTATTCGTTCGCGCCGTATATCGTTAAGGCGAGAATGCAGCTTATGCGCGATTTCGGCTGTTATCCCGCGGCAAACTCGTCGTTTTTGCTGAATTTGGGACTTGAGACGCTTGCCGTCCGCATGAAGCGGTACTGCGAGAACGCTCTCAAGGTCGCGGAGTATATAAAGTCGACCGGAAAAGCCGAAACTGTGACATATCCCGCGCTTGAGGGAAGCAAGGGTCACGAGCTTGCGAAAAAGTACCTTCCGAACGGCACGAGCGGCGTAATTTCGTTCTCTGTAAAGGGCGGAAGAACAACGGCTGTTAAGTTTATGGACAGCCTGAAGCTTGCCTCAAACGAGGTCCATGTCGCGGATATTCGTACCTGTGTGCTTCACCCCGCTTCCGCTACCCACCGTCAGCTTTCCGACGAGCAGCTTGTCGCGGCAGGTATCGACGGAGGGCTTATACGTCTGTCCGTGGGTCTTGAAAATGTCGATGACATTATTGAAGATCTTAAGGCGGCATTCGAGAGTATCTGAAAAACAACATCACAATAATACAGATATAATAACAAAAGACAACATCATAACACTAAATACAGCATAACAGAGGTAAATATCATATGTCCGAAACATCAAGAACAACATCAAAAACATCAATAATAATACGAATTATCATATCGGTAATTTCGGGCGTAATGCTCGTATGGTCGGTCATAAACACACGCGTTACGGAGGGAACATTCATCGGCGCGGCGGGCTTTGGCGCGATAATTGCGATCTGTGTTTTCTGGAAACCGCTTTGCAGAGTGGTAAGATTTTTATGGAGCAAGATACCGCTTAGGATAATAATGCTGATATTCGGCGCGGTCATAGTGCTTTTAGCGGGAATGTGCGCGTTTTTCACGGTGAATATGATAATTCGCGCGGAGGTGGCTGTTGACGAGCCAGAGGCGATAATTGTGCTTGGATGTCAGGTAAAGGGCGAAAAGCCGAGCGCTATGCTAATAAGCCGAATGAACGCCGCGCTCGATATTTACGAGCAAAACAACGAAGCGCTTATAATCGCCTGCGGCGGACAGGGAGCGGGCGAGGACATTTCCGAAGCGGAGGCTATGAGGTGTTATTTCATCGAAAAGGGAGTACCCGCCGAGCAAATAATATCCGAGGACAGTTCGACCTCAACCGAGGAAAATATAAAATACGCGGCTGAGATCCTGAAAGAAAGAGAAATTTCGGACGGCATCGTTCTGATAACAAATGAATTCCACCAGTACAGGGCGTATGTTTTCGCGTCGCGTTATGGTATATCCGCCGGTGCGCATTCGGCGAAAACCTATCCTCTGCACTTGCTTAATTATTGGATAAGAGAGTGGGCGGGGCTGTTTTATCAGCTTATAGGGTAACATAGTTGTAGCAGAAAAAGCACCAGAACCGCGTTACAGCAGAGAGCGAAATTTCAAAAATAAGCAGTGCTGAGCACGAAGCGAAGCGCAGTGAGAAGCACTGCTTAGATAGCGAAACACGGAGTGTTTCGCGGTTTTGAAATTTCAAATTTAAATAAATAAATTAGAACACATACAAGAGAGGAGACCACATGATCACAGTATCTGACGTATCCGTTTCGTTCGGCGGACAGCTTTTATTTAAGGACGTTGAGCTTAAATTTACCGCCGGAAACTGCTATGGGGTTATCGGCGCGAACGGCGCGGGAAAATCGACCTTCCTGCGTGTGCTTTGCGGGGAGCTTGAACCCTCAAAAGGAACGGTCACAAGACCCGCGGAGCTTAGAATGAGCGTTTTGCGCCAGGATCATTACGCCTTTGACGAATACACGGTTATGGATACCGTAATTATGGGAAACAAGCGCCTTTATGATATCATGAAGGAAAAGGACGCGCTTTACGCAAAAGAGGATTTTTCGGATGAGGACGGCGAAAGAGCGTCGGTGCTTGAGGGAGAGTTTGCGGAGATGAACGGCTATGAAGCCGAAAGCGATGCTTCAAAGCTTGTCCAGGGGCTTGGACTTTCCGAGGAAATATTGTATTCGGAGATGTCCTCGCTTTCGGGAAACGAAAAGGTAAAGGTGCTTTTGGCACAGTGTCTGTTCGGAAATCCCGATATTATCCTTATGGACGAGCCTACGAACCACCTCGATGTTGACGCGGTCTCGTGGCTTGAGGATTTCCTTGCTGATTATTTCGGAACAGTGATCGTCGTTTCCCATGACAGACATTTTCTCAACAACGTCTGCACGCATATAGTAGATATTGATTACGGAAAAATAAAGATGTACGTCGGAAACTATGAGTTCTGGTATGAAAGCTCCCAGCTTGTCCAGCGCATGATAAAACAGCAGAACAAAAAGACCGAGGAAAAGATAAAAGAGCTTCAGAACTTTATCGCGCGCTTTTCCGCGAATAAATCCAAATCAAAACAGGCTACCTCGCGCAGAAAGCTGCTCGATAAGCTGACTGTGGAAGAGCTTCCCGCAAGCTCGAGAAAATATCCGTATATCGGCTTTGACATGGAGCGAGAGTCCGGGAAAGACATTCTCGAGGTAAGAGGGATCTCAAAAACGGTTGACGGCGTAAAGGTCCTCGATAATGTCAGCTTTACGGTCGGAAAGGGCGATAAGATAGCGTTTGTAGGAGCGAACGAGATCGCGGTAACGACGCTGTTTAAGATACTCACAGAGGAGCTTCCCGCGGACGAAGGCACATTCAAATGGGGAAGCACAATAACCGTCTCATATTTCCCGAATGACAACAGCGCGTATTTCAACGGTTGTAAGCTGTCTATCCTCGACTGGATGCGTCAGTATTCAAAGGACGAGACAGAGAGCTATCTTCGCGGATTTTTGGGAAGAATGCTGTTTTCGGGCGATGATGTGTTTAAGCCCGTGGAGGTGCTTTCGGGCGGCGAAAAGGTAAGATGTATGTTTTCGAGAATGATGCTCTATAAAAGCAACGTCCTTATCCTCGACAGACCCACGAACCACCTCGACCTTGAGAGCATAACCGCGGTAAACAACGGTCTTTCGGAGTTCAAGGGAAACCTGCTTTTCGCAACACACGATCTTGAGATACTCGAAACGGCGCCGAACAGGATAATCGAAATAACCGAAAGCGGATGCCGTGATTTCGCGGGAAGCTACGAGGATTATGCTTCATGGCGACGTGAAAATGTCGGCGGAACACTGGCGATATAATAAAAGCATAATACGTATCGCAATGCCCTTGCACATACGCAAGCCTTTGGCTATCTCCGCGCGTATCGGGCGATTATATCATAACCTTGCGAATAAAATTGCCGAAAACCGCTTTCGCGGTTTTACAGCGCCATTCGGCGCTGTCGGCTTGCGCCGAGCGGCAATTTAATTGAATCAATAAATTATTTTGCTTCACAAAATAGCAGCGAGGCATTTTGCTAAGCATAATGGGTGTACTGCCGCGCCTTTGGCGCTTGAATTTGTGATATAACAAACAATTTTAATGGACAAAATAGTATTTCGGTTTGATTATAACTCTCCTCCGATTTTACTGAGCAAACGACCGTGTGGAGTGGGAGATTTCTTTGTAAACGGCGATGGGTATTTTATCAGTGATTGGGAGAATATGCGCGTAAAAGTTCCCGATAATCGCCTGAAAGGCGAATCGGAACTTGAGCAAAAGGTGAAGCTGATTTACGACATATACTGCCGAATCTGGGATATTAACGAGTTCCCCGACGGCGAGCCTTACCTCGGCTTTTCGAGCGAGCAGGAACGAAACGACTTCTTTGATGCCTGCGATTACGTCATTAAGCGGATGAGCGAGCTGTTCGGCGATGAGTTTACAGTATGGGAATATGACGAGAGAACAGTCAAAAATCGGCTGCTTCCGCTCAAACCTTCAAAGCACTAAACCTCTGTTCTATCCATCTTGCCTCTCGCTGTGCAACGGGTTGACTTGCTTCTTGAGGTATCGGGGAAGGAACAACAAAACTACGAAAGAATGACGCGATATGAATTATATTATTTTGGATATGGAATGGAACCAGGCTTTGAACCGTTCCATGACAGTCCGCTCACCGATAGTCTTAAACGGCGAGATAATCCAGATAGGCGCAGTAAAGACCGATGAAAATTTTGAGCTTTTGGACAGGATAAAAATAAATGTCCGCCCGAAATTCTATAAGAAAATGAATCCTTATGTTGAGGAAATAACGGGAATTTCGAGTATCGACCTTACCTGCGGCGAAAACTTTCCGCAGGCGTTCAGGCGGTTTTCGGCATGGTGCGGAAATGATTTTCGCTTTATCACATGGGGCTTTGACGATATAGGGATACTTTCGGACAACTTAAAGCTCCACGGACTTGACGAGTCCTTCGGCAGAAATTATATAAACCTACAGCTTATCTATAACCGTCAGACAGACGCAAAGCAGCTTCAGTGCAGCCTTTCCTCTGCCGCCGAAAACCTCGGGATACCCATAGATGTACAAGTCCACGACGCGGCAAACGACGCGTATCTGACATATGAGATCTGCAAAAAGCTTAATATGGTGTTGGGGGTAGCTGAATATGCCGAGCTTTCATCGGGAATCTCCGAGCCTATTTTCAAGGACGCCGTACAGAATGTCGAAGACTGTAAGACAATGCTCCGCGACAGGCGCGTAACGGAGCTGAAATGTCCCGAGTGCGGCAAAAAGATCGCGCCGTCGGACTGGCTTTTTTCAAACGGCAAAAATTGCCGAACGGTTATGCAATGCGAGTGTGAAAGGGCGTATACTATAAAGCTAAAGGCAGTGTTTGTAACCGAAGGCAATTATACCGTGGTGCGCTCGGTTTACGCGGCTTCCGAGGAAGAAGTAAACGCGTTTTCGGAAAAGCTTCGGCAAAAAGCCGAAGCAAAGGAGCGCCGTAAAAAGAAGGAGCTTGAGAAAAAGAATAAAGAAGCTTAATATCACGAAATTTCAAAACCACACAATATAAAGCTGTTTAATAATATCGCGTTGTTTCGGACTATTGATTTAAAAAGAATTTCAAAATTCATGACTTTGCGTCAGCGGAGCCGACGCAAAGTCAGAACCGCGTGAAATTTTTTCTTGTGAAATAATTTCACGCTTTTTGAAATTCACGAGATAATATCGCGTGGTTCTTAACAAGTT
>JAFLUE010000089.1 GCA_022508945.1 Oscillospiraceae bacterium | reverse complement strand
CCGCTCATACGCGTCGATTTGATAGCTCAGCGCGCCGAAGGCGCGCTGAGCGGTTTTGAAATTTCTTTTTAAATAACTCCGCCAAAACAACGTTTTTGGGGTTTTCTGCAAGCTTATCACAGCGTATGCGTTAATGTGTACGCTACGCGGTTTTGAAATTTCTTTTTTAATAACTCCGCCAAAACAACTTAATATTAACTTGAGAAAATCAACTCGAGAAAATCCCCAAAACATCGTAAGAGCTTTGAAGGCATTATTTCTTGAAATACTCTTCCGGGTAGCTGTCGAGCGGGAACAATACATCGCACAGATGCTCGTCGCTTTCAACGAAACAGCAATCCTCCTGCGCGTAGATGACCGTGACCGCTTTCCCCTTTTCAATGAACCGCTCGTTTGCGGAAACCGCGCGGAACAGGTAAAAACGCTGTCCGTGCCTGACCTCGATAACTCCGAAGCTGTCGGGCAGAATTTCCTCAATGACCTTTCCCGAAAGCCCCTCAAGCTCGGAATTATCCGGAAGTCCGCTTTTATGAAATTTCAGGTAGACCGGGGAGAAGAGCCTGCTTATCAGAAAGTTGAACAAAATGCCTGCCATTACCCCGAAAAGCATCGTCATCCAGCCCGAAAGCCCTGCCGTAAGCATGAGCAAGCCGCTTACAGAACCGGTAAAAATGCAGACGATAAGCCTAAGCATATTTTTCGGAAAAACCGTCTGCCACAGGTCGCTGTCCTGCTTTTTTGTAAACAGCTCCCCCGCGTCGGGGAAAAATATCTTGCTGCTGAATATCCACGCGATAAGCTGAGCGCTCAGATATCCTCCCGAAAGCGCGATCAGCACGATATAAAACCTATTCAAGCTCCCTCGTCCTCTTTCGCCTTAATAAGCGTTATCATAACCTTATTTACCCTCAGATCCGCCGCGTCCGTAACCGTAATACTGAACCCTTCTCCGTCGTATACATCTCCGTTTTTCGGTATGCTTCCGAAAAGCTCCAAGACCCAGCCCGCGACCGTATGCGCTTCACAGTCGATCTCGATACCGACCTCAAGCCCGCTGAAATACCTTCTCAGGCTGTTTAGAGAAACATCGCCGTAAGCTTCAAATTTCGTTTCGGAAAGAGCGGTTATCGGGCTTGTTACCTCGTCGCTCTCGTCATATATCTCTCCGACAAGCTCTTCGAGCAAGTCCTCCATGGTTACGATCCCGAGCGTTCCGCCGTGCTGGTCAAGTATGACGCTCATATGGCATTTTTTCTTCTGCATTTTCCGCAGTACCTCCGAAATTTTCAGCAGGTGCGGAAAATATATCGTTTCCTGTACAAGCGAGCGCACCATAAGGTCGTTTCCGTTTTCCTCATACGCCCTTATAAAATCCTTTTCGTTTATTATGCCTATTATGTTATCAAGCGTTTTATCATATACGGGCATTCGCGAATACTGCTCGCTCAAAAATTTTTCGCGAACCTCCTCTACGCTGTCCCCAAGCTCGACCGCGACGATCTTTACGCGCGGGGTAATTATTTCGTCAACGGTTATCTCGTCAAATTCCAGCGCCGAGCGCACGAGGTTGCTTTCCTGCTGTTCAAGCACGCCCTCGTCCTCGATCTCGTCAATTATCGCCATAAGCTCCTCTTCCGTCACACTTACGGAATCCTTGCTCTTAAACAGCTTCGCGACGCCTTTTTTCAGCAGTATGAAAAGAGCCGAAAACGGAGTAAAAATTATCATCAGGAATTTAATTATCACCGAAATCCCTATCGCGACCTGCTCGGCGTGGTCTTTGGCTATGCTTTTCGGCATAACCTCGCCGAAGATAAGAACCACTACTGTTGTCGCGACTGTTGACACAAGCGAGCCGTACTGTTCCCCGACCAGCGCGATACAAACGATCGTCGCGATCGACGAGCAGGCGATGTTTACTATATTGTTTCCGATAAGGATAGTTGTAAGCGCCTTATCGTATTTATTCAGTATCGACAGCGCTCTTTTCGCGCCTCGGTTTCCGTTTTCCGCCATGCTTTTAAGACGAATGCGGTTTACGCTCGAAATTGCCGTTTCGGACGCCGAAAAAAACGCCGAAAACGCTATCATTGACACAATAATAATTATATTAGCTGCACTCATGGTTCCCTCGAAAAATCAACGCTGCTCCGAAAAAACAAATTTCTTTATGCATTTTGTAACTCCGCCCGCGGGCGCGATAAAACGGCACAGCTTCTTTACCTCTTCGCTTCCGTTCTCCATACAAAAGCTCCATTCCGCCGCGGCAAGCATATCAACGTCGTTGAAATAATCCCCGAACGCCATTGTTTCGGACGGCAGGATACCGAGCCGCTCTTGAAGCGCCCTGAGCGCGCGTCCCTTGCTGACTCCGCCCGCCATAACATCCATCCACTCGACCCCCGAAGCCTGAACATTGAGCCGTTCGCCGAAGATCCCGTCAATTATCGGCTTTCCGTGAGTGACCGTTCCGAGCTTGTCGCATATGGCAAGCTTATATATTTCGCCCTCGATATTCAAAAGATCATCTACCGCCGTATGCTGTTTATAATACAATCCGACGTCCTTTGCGAACTCGCTTTCGTTGTTTACATGATAAACACCGCTCGAAGCACATACAACAAGCTCAAATCCGCCTATCTGACCGCACTTTTCGAGAAGCTCCTCATAAAGTCCTCTGTCAAGCGGGAAGATCTCGTCTGTGTTTTTTCTGCCGTCACTTCCGTTTATGTATGCACAAGCGCCGTTATCGCAGATATACGAGATCTTATTCCGATATTCCTCGGGAAACAAATGCTCAACCGCCGAATAAGTCCTTCCGCTCGCAACGGCGAAAATTATCCCGCGTTCCGAAAGCCCGTCCAGAACCTCAAAAAAATCATCGGGAAGGCGTTTTTCGTCGTCAAGCAACGTCCCGTCAAGATCCGAAGCAATTAGCCTGATCATTGATACCCTCACTTTTTCAATTCGTAATTCGTAATTATATATCAAACCGCAGCGATCACGTTCCGCAATTTGCGCGGCAATTACTTGTAATTTATTCGCAGTTCGCCGGTGTAACGGTTACAAAAACAATTACGCATTACGCATAACGAATTAATTCAGCAGCCCCCTGCGCTCGTCATACAAAACGTCATCGCTGCATACGCTCGCGTCAAAGCTCTTTACCGCGCCAATAAGCGCCTCAAACTCGTCGTATTCAAGATTTTCTCTTCCGAGCATTTTTTCAAGCGACGAGCTGAATTTTCTCCTCAGCATATTTGAGTTTTTAAGCGCGATGTTGAACCTTACCTTTTCGCCGGTATCCGCGTTCTGCATCATACGAATATCCCAATCCAAAACCTCAAACAGCTTCATGATATCCGCGTTTTCGGAATTGCGGAAAATTCGTCTGTAATAGAATACCGCGCCGAAAAACTCGTAAATATCGAAGCCGCTCGGAATCGTGTCATAAACCGACAAAAGCGAGACCATGTATTCCTCGAGCGAAGCGTAACCGGTTGTTCTCGGCATAGCGAGCGTCAGGCTGTCCGCTCCCGAATAAGAAAACTTTATAGCACAGTCAAGCGCGGTTTTTCGGGTGTTTCTCGGGCAGAAATCCACGGGAAGCGGGACGGTGTTTTTGATATGCGACACAAATTTCTTGGTTTCGGAAAGATCCCTGAAGCCGAAATCATCGCAGAACCTTATCGCCGTTATCTTTCCCTCTGTCTGCGCCTGAGCATATCTCAACACGCCCCTGTAGGTGTTTTCAACATACGGCATCTCAAGCATAACCGGAACATTTGATTTTATATTCTTCTTTAAGTCCGCAAATGTCATAACAACATAATCAAACTTAAACGCGTCGGTTATCTGAATAAACATCGGGTCAACTACCCTGAATATATATCCTATCCCTTTCGGAAGCTCGCGAAGCTTCATAAGAGTACGGAAATCAAGCTCCACATACCTTATCCCCGCCGCCGCGAGAGCCTTTATATATCCGCATATATCCTCCGCCTTCGCGTCATCGCGCAAAGCGCTTGCACAAAGGCTGTTATCAACAAGAACCGTCTTCATATGATGTCCCTATGTTCCTCCCGAAATTCATATTTGATAATGCGCGCAAAGCGCATACTCAGCTTATCCCCACGCCCGCGACAAAATGTTCGCGATAATAATCGTTTTCGATATTTACCTCAACTACCCCTTCAAAAGATGAGATAATAAGACTTCCTATCATTTTTCCATTTCCGGAATAAAATCCCGCGAAATTGGGTTCTCCGCCGATCTCATTTGAAAAGAACAGGATGTCGCCCTCCTTTTTCTCGTCAAACTCCCTCATTATCCCCATCTTCGCCTGTTCTCTGATATCTCTCGGACATGAAATATATCCGCTTTCGCGCATTACATAATAAACAAATCCCGAACTGTCAAAGCCATCCGTATCGCTTCCTCCCTCCAAAAACGGCGTTCCCATAAGAAGCCTCGCGTTTTCCAGGATCTCCTGGGCGCGGCTGATCTCTATTTCTCCCGGCGATGAGCCGACAGACGAGGAGCTGTCCGAAGAACTTTCCTGCGAGGACGGATGGCTTTCGGGTGTTGATGAAGTGCTTTCCTCAGCCGACGAGCTTTCGGAAAGCTCGGAAGACTCGGGCGCTGACGATGAGTTTTCCACAAACAGCGTTCGGCTGTCTCCCCCGCTTTTTTCTCCGCCGTTTAAAAGGCTCAGAGAGATCACAAACACAATTACCGCAACTGTTACAAAAATCACGGAGGCTATTATTAAGATGTTGTTTTTTGTATTTTTTGATCTTTTTGTATTGCTCATATTTTTCCCCTCGGAAATATTCCGTCACGTTTTTGTCTGATGTTTTTAAATGCCTTTTATAATATCGATTACCTCATTGAGACTGTCCGCCCTTGCGAATATAATTTTTGACAATTCTTCGTCGGGTTCGGTAAGATCGGGGACCATAACCGTGATAAAACCCGCCGAAGCCGCCGATCTTACGCCGTTTGGCGAGTCCTCAAGCGCAATACATTCGCTCGGCTTCAAGCCAAGCTCCTTTGCGGCATACAGATAAATATCGGGCTGTGGTTTTCCTTTTTCTACCATCGTCGCGCAGATGATCCTTTCAAAATGATCGAATATCCCCGCGCGCTTCAGATATTCGGCGGCTCGCTCGTAGTCGGTCGCCGTACAGACCGCCGCCGGGATATTTTCCCCGCGCAGAAATTCCAAAAGCTCGACCGCGCCGTTTTTAAGCTCGAGCGGGTTTTCCGCCAGATATCCGCTCATAAGCTCCATTCTCCGCGAACGTATTTTCGTGTAGTCAAAGCTGTCCCCGAACAGCTCCTTCAAATACGGGACCGCAAAGCTTCTGTGCAGAGAACGAAGCGTAAGCGCGTTTTCCCGCGTCAGCGGAAAGCCCGCCTCGTTTGCCGCCTGTATCCAGAATTTTATCAGAAGCTTTTCCGTATCAAGCAAAAGCCCGTCCATATCAAAAACAACCGCTTTTATCATACTGTTCTCCCGAAAACATATATACGTCCACTTTAATTATATCACCGTGATGCTTAAATGTCAACAAATCATAAAATTTTATTTTAAATGTTCAAAAAAATTCGGAAAAATACTTGAAATTTTTGTCAAGGTATGATATAATATCAAAGTATTGCACATCAAAGTTTGAGTTTGTACGGAGGAAAATCGTAAAAATGAGTATTTTTGAAATTATAAGCGCGATCGTACTTATCATCGCGTGTGTGTTTATAGTTGTGGTCGTGCTTCTGAAGGATACAAAGACGCAGATGTCTCAGACAATTTCCGGTACGGCGGGCGACAGCTTCTATCAGAAAAACGCGGGCAGAACAAAAGAAGCTATGCTTAACAAGGCGACGGTCGCCGCTGTTATAATATTTTTCATTATGGCGATAGCGGTAAATGTCATAAACGTATATTGGGGCGCGTCAAGCGGCTCGGGAAGCTCAAATAACAACGGAGCCTATTTTGAAAGTTCTTTAAGTAATTCCGAACAGTCAAGCAGCTCCGAAAACAGCAGCTCGGAAACAGCAAACAGCTCGGAGAACAGCGAATCCTCCGACAGTGTGGAGAGCAGCTCTTCCGAAAACTCAGCACAAAGCGACGTCGGATAATTCGGCATCAAAACGGACAGGCTCTGAAGGTCTGTCCGTATTTTGCATATATTTGCATATTTTGCGTTCTGGGGTGAACTGAATTTATGAACAAGCTTAAAACAAGTATTCTATGCGCGCTTATAATGAATAAGGGAAAAAACGGGATGACCGAGAAGGATATTACCAAAAAGCTCGGACTTCCGAAAAAATCCTCGAAAAAGCTGGCGCAGGCTCTCGCCGAAATGAAAAAATACGGCGATATTACAAATAAAAAGGGCGTGTGGCGTATAAAAGATACGGAGGATTATTTCAAAGCCTTTGTATCAAACGTAAACACGAAATCGGGATTTATTGCCGCTGTCCCGGATGATGACCGTGAAAGATCAAAAAGCGAAGCCGAGGAGCCAAGCGAATATTTTGTTCGCGGAAAGGATCTGTGCGGAGCTATACCGGGAGATATTGTCATTGCGAAAAAGACGGCGGGCGCGAGTATAGACAGAAGCGCCGAGGCGGTCGTTCTGAGCGTTATCGAGGAAAGCGACAGGCTTCTTACGGGAACGGTCGTCGCAAACGGTAATAAGCTTATGGTGCTTCCGGACAAGCTTTGCGACGCGCCGCTTTTTATCGCGAGAACAGGCTCGAAACCGCTTAAGATCGGCGATAAGGTCGCGTTTTCCATAAGAAAGCGCGGCGAGCGCCATTTCGATCACACGGTCGAGATAAGAGAGAGCTTCGGTTCTTCCGGAAACGCTAAATCGAGCGCTGAAGCATATATGCTCGTAAACGGACTTCATACGGAATTTCCCGACGAGGTGCTTTTGGAGGCACAGAAGATCAACATTGACGAGCCTGACCCGAATGAAGCTGCAAACAGACTCGATCTGCGCTCGGAAGCCATTTTTACAATTGACGGCGCGGACACAAAGGATATCGATGACGCCGTGTCCATTTCAAAAACGGACTTCGGATATAATCTCGGAGTTCATATCGCCGATGTTTCGCACTATGTGAAAAAAGGCTCGGCTATCGACAAGGAGGCGTTCTCGCGCGGAACCTCGATCTACTACGCCGACAAGGTCGTTCCCATGCTTCCGAAGGAGCTTTCAAACGGCATTTGTTCGCTGAACCCGAATGTTGACAGGCTGGCGTTTTCCTGCCTTATGGAGATATCGGCACAGGGCGCGCTGTTGTCGTATAAATTTGAGAAAACCGTTATCAGGAGCCGCGTTAAAGGCGTTTACTCCGAGGTAAACAAGATCCTCGACGGTACGGCAGGTGATGAAATAAAGGCAAAATACGGACAGGTCACAGACAGTATACCTGTCATGCGCGAGCTTGCGGAAATATTATACAAAAACCGCGTAAACCGCGGTTCGCCCGAAATAGAAACGCTTGAAACGAAGATAGTTACAGATGAAAACGGTATTTGCACGGACGTAAAGCCCCGTGAGCGCGGAACAGCCGAAAAGATCATCGAGGAGTTCATGCTTATGGCGAACAAAGCGGCGGCTGCTTTCGCTATGAAAGAAAAATTTCCTTTTGTTTACCGTGTACATGAAGCGCCCAAATCGGAAAAGCTGCTTGCGCTCGGAGATACGCTTACGGCATTGGGCGTCGATCCCGAAAGGATAAACGAAAACTCTTCGGCAGCCGACCTTGCGGAAATTATCCGCAAAAGCCGCGGCACAGACAGGTATACCGTAATAAACCGCATTGTTCTGCGGACGATGATGAAGGCGAAATACTCCGATGAGCCGCTCGGACATTACGGCTTAGTCATGCCGGAATATGCCCACTTCACCTCCCCCATAAGGCGATATGCCGATCTTTCGATACACAGGATACTTACCGACCGTTTTTATTCTTTAAACAGCGAAAAGCTTATGAAAAAATACGCGAAGTTTGCTTTTGAAGCGGCGTTGCAGGCGAGCCTGACCGAGCTTTCGGCAATAAAATGCGAGCGCGAATGTGAAAACTTCTATATGGCGGAGTTTATGAAAAACCATATCGGCGAGGAATTTGACGGGTTTATCTCGGGAGTTTCGCCGAGCGGTATCTTTGTAGAGCTTCCGAACACGATAGAGGGAATGGTGTCTGCCGCCGATCTTCCCATAGGCGAATACGAGGTTCAGCATAACGTTATCCTCGTCGGCGCGGCAAACGGAAAAATATTTACCGTAGGCGACAATATACGCGTAAAATGTGTTTCTGCAAGCGTAAGCGGCGGATTTATCGATTTTGAGATCGTTGAAAAAGCCAAAACGGCCGAATCTGCCGAAATCAAAACATCAACCGACGAAAAACATTCTGATAATGACATACCGAAAAAAGCAAGCAGTTTTCTTGAGGAATTGATTAAATAATTGAAAGGTCGGGAATGTCCCGGCCTTTCAATCTGTATATCAACCCTTAAAAACAACGCAATACTCAAGCGCGAAATTTCAAAAATAATCGACGCGTATGAGCGCAGCTCATACGCGTC
>JAFLUE010000088.1 GCA_022508945.1 Oscillospiraceae bacterium | reverse complement strand
TAACAGCAAAAGTCAATAACAGAAAATAATAAACCTCTCATAAATGAGATAGTCAACATCTCATTTGACCTATATATCAATCATTTGTAAAATGACGTGATAAACCTATTATAATAGATAATAAAAATTGACAACGGATAAGAAAAATGTTATAATTTAAAAAAGTAAGAGAGGAGAGTAATATATGAGTAGTACGATAACAGTAGGCTCCAGTCTCCAAAATAGCGATTGTACATTCGAGCAAAGACAGCACGATATAGCATTAGAGGAAAAACGGGAAGAAGAAAGAAGAAAGAGGGAAAGACATAGCCCTTATGAAAGCTTCGCGCAGTTCAATCTTGATCCTGTCAACGGTAAGGCACGTCGTAAGTTAATGTTGGAGTGTCCGAGCGCGTTTGCGATATTTGATTTTTTGGTTGAGAAAGCAGACAAATACAACGCTGTGATATGCAGTCCAAAGGTCTTTGAAGAAGCGTTAGGCTTGAGCCAAGCGACCGTTTACAGGGCGGTAAAGGTGCTTCAAGAAAAGAAATTCATAGATATTAAGAAAAGCGGAACATCGAACGTATATATGCTTAACAAAGAGCTTGTTTGGAAAAGCTGGGGTACGAATTACAGGTACGCCGAGTTCGGGGCTAAGATCATTCTGTCCGAAAGCGAACAGGAAAAAATCATCAAAACAAGGCGTATGAACGTTGTAGAAGTCGAAAATTATGGTAAGTATGACAAAGGAAGCGCGGACTCCGACAAACTGGAATATGATGAAAGTTTCGACGATTTTGAAGCTGGAGCAGATCGGGAGGACTAACGGCGGGCGAAGCCCGCGGGGGGTCGAGGGGGGCGAAGCGCCCCCTCGCATTCAAGTGAGCGAAGCGAACGGGTACCACGGAGCGAAGCGGAGTGGTATTGAATGCAATACCTTGCAAGTAAAAAAATATATGTGTAGACACACATAGAAAAAAGTGATAAAATATGTGTGTACACACAGAGAGAAAAGGGGGTGTGATTTTATGGCAAGTGTAGATTTTCAGAAACTGAAATCCCCACAGGAAGTCAAAGCGATGTTACGGCATAGCGATAAAGAAGAACGCAAGCGGCACGAACACTCAAACAAGCAGATAAATAAAGCGTTTACGGATTTTAATATACAGCTTAATCTCACATATGAGCAGTCATGTGAACGATACGACAAACTTATAGAATACCTTGACAGTCAAGAGGGCGCTAACAAGAAAAAAGACAGGGTTTTATGCTTCGGTCTGGAAATACCTTGTCCTGCGGAAATCAATACACCGAAAGACGAAAACAGGTTTTTCAAACGGGTGATTGAACTCATAGCGAAACAGTACGGAGCAAGCAATATCATAGCAGCGTATTTTCACAGGGACGAAAAGCATACGTACAGGGACAAAGATACTCATGAATGGCGTGAAAGCCTAAATCACGGTCATGTGTATGTAGTTCCAAACGTGAATGGAAAGCTAAACGGGAAAGCGTTTTCTTCATTACGAAACATCAACAAGATAAACGAGGCAGTTCATCTCATGTGCCAACAGGAGTTTGGCGTCGATTTTATGAACGGCACAAAGAAAAAAAGCAGGAGTTCTGTCGAACAGCTTAAAAACCAGTCTCGGGAAATAGAACAGCAAGAGAAGTTGGCGGATCTGAAATACATACTCGCTAATGCAGAAGAGCGTGAGAGAAGCGCTAAGGAGTACGAGAGCTTCTTAAAGGGCGAACAAGGGAAACTATACGCTGAAATGGAAGAAGTCCGTAAAACGCAAATACGAGCGTCTGAGAGCGCGAGTGCATACGAGGACGGTATAAAGCAGGTTGAGGAGATCGTGCGGAAATATAGATCGCGCGGCGAAGATGATAAAGCAGACGAGATACAAGAACAGTTACTTTCCGTAACACAAAAAACGGATGAGAGCGTAAAGAGGGCGCAAACGGAAACCTTTACGGAAGCCCTTAATAAGTTTGCTGCTTTGAAACGGCAACATGAGAACGAGCGTGATAATAATACGCTATCGGCGGAAGAAGCCGCTGATTGGCTTATCAATCGCGGAGGGTGAAACTCCCCGTTACATTCCACAAAAGGAAAGCAAATGCTGTTTGTGTATCGTATCGGTACGCCGCCGCGAAGCGGCGGCGTACCGATGGGACACGGTGTCGCGGAGCGACACTGTGTTCCCATTAAGTACCGATGTTCAGAGCGGCAGCTCTGAACATCGGTACGGCTTGCAACATTCCACAAAAGATACAGATCGTTACATTCCACAAAAGAAATCAGCGCTTGATTACCGTGATAGTAACTCCTATTGTGGAAAACACGACGTTTTTGATCGAGGTTAGGGAGCGGGCAAATACGAAAAGGAAAAGTGGGTGTAATTGCGTAAAATAGAAATTTTACGCAATAGAGAGGAGGCAAATTTTAAGAATATGGCAGAAAATAAATATTACAGTTCCGCACCGCAGACAATCAAAGATTTCATATATTATGAGCAAATTGTAAAAGGTCGTTCGGAGCTTACCGTAAAAAATTATTTTAATGATTTAAAAAGCTTTTTTAGATTTTATAAAATCAGGAATAATCTTGCGGATGAAAAAGATTTCTCTAAAATTGATATTTCGGATATTACCGACAATGATATAAAATCAGTTGATTTGCAGTATGCTCAGGAGTTCCTGATATTTATGCAGACCAAAAAGGATAATCAGCAGAAAGCTCGCTATCGCAAAGCAGTAACTCTGCGTCAGTTTTACAAATTCCTTACAAACAACAAAAATATGTTTGAAGTCAGTCCTATGATAAATCTCGAGCTTCCAAGCCCCAAGCCTGCGCTTCCGAAATATCTTACGCTTGAACAGTCGCTTGAGCTGCTTGTTAATATTGATACTCCCGATCAAAAGCGTGATTATTGTATAATTGTATTCTTTCTGAACTGCGGGATGCGCTTGTCGGAGTTAGTTGGGATAAATTTGAGCGATATCCGCAAAACACATGACAAAGACGGAAATGAAATATACACGATGAAGGTTCTCGGAAAAGGCAGTAAGGAACGTATAATTTATCTTAACGAAGCCTGTGTAAACGCTTACACCGACTATATTTCGCCTGATATAACAGATATTGAAACACGCCGTGAAAAAGGAATGCGCGATATGTCCGCGCCTACAGGCGCTCTGTTCTTAAGTCGCAGGGGTACAAGAATATCAAACCGCCGTGTCCAGCAGATTGTCGAGGACTGCCTGAAAAAAAGCGGACTTGACAACATGGGGTTATCAGTACATAAACTGCGTCATACTGCTGCAACACTTATGTATCAGAACGGCGTTGATGTGCGTGTGCTTAAAGACGTCCTCGGACACGAAAACCTCAATACAACCCAGATCTACACTCACGTTTCAAATTCTCAAATGGAAAACGCTATGAAGAAAAATCCGCTTTCGTCCGTAAATCACAAATCTAAAAAAAATAATGGCTCCGGTTCAGCAGACAGTTGACTTTTGTAGTTAAGTGTAGTATAATATAATTAGAGAATGGAAAGTCGAAATTTGTGGAGGTGACAGAGATGATTGCTTATTCAATGATAATGTTTGTAACAGCGGTTTTGTTTCTTGTTTTTGGTATTGCAATTTATAAGGGTAATACTAAGCTGATACACGATTACCACCAGACGAATATCAAGGAATCCGAGCGTCAGGAATACGGCAGGGCTTTTGCAAAAGGAATGTTTGCAATATGCGCAACACTTCTAATCAGTGGTATTATTGCATTGTTCGGTGTAGAAAGTGCCATTTTAGTAACATCTTTGTTTGTTTTGACTGCTGGGCTTATCGTTTCCATTATAATTCTGGTAAAGGTTCAAAAGAAGTATAATGGTGGACTGTTCTAACAATAACAATCTTTGAATAATAGTAAACGCGCCCTTGACTTTAACTTGTCGAAGACGCGTTTATTTTTATTTGTTCAAAACCTTCCCGACAGCGAAAAATCCCGCAAATGCCGCTATATTCACGCACACAATGCTCGCTCCGCATGGAGTATCAAAAGCGTAGGAAATAATCATGCCTATAATGAACGTAACCACGGAAACGACTGCTGAGCTTATCGTTACAGAAAGAAAGCTCTTGAAAACACGCATTGAACAAAGCGCGGGAAAAATTATAAGGCTTGAAATCAGCATACTTCCCATAAGCCGCATTCCTATAACAATTGTTATTGCCGTAAGTAACGCAATAAGCATATTATAGACATTTACCGCGCCGCCTGTGGCTTTTGCAAAGCTTTCGTCAAAGGTTATCGCGAATATCTTCGTGTATAAAAAAATGAACATAAACAGCACGATCGACGCTAAAATCACGCTTATAACAACATCGCTGCGGCTTACGGAAATAATACTTCCGAAAAGATAACTGTTTATGTCGATATTTGAGCCGCTTGAAAGAGAGACCGCCATAACGCCGATTCCGAGCGCGCCTGTCGAAATAAGCGCGATAGCCGCGTCGCCCTTTATTTTGCCGTTTGAGGACAATCTCAGCAGCAAAAATGCCGCCGCTATAACAACAGGTATCGCCACAGCCATCGGCGCTAAATTCAATACCGTTGCAATAGCAAGCGCGCCGAAGCCGACGTGTGAAAGTCCGTCTCCGATCATTGAAAAGCGCTTTAAAACCAAGCTGACCCCGAGAAGCGCCGCGCAAAGCGAAACTAAAATTCCAACGATAAGCGCTCTTACGAGAACGGGGGTGCTGAAAATATCGGTTATAATTTCAGCCATACATCCCACCGCCTTTCGCGATATTTGCAAAATCGCTGTTTTTGAATTCCTCGATGCCTCCGAAAAACAAGCCTTCCTCACGCATACACAACACGCGGTTTGCGTATTTAAGCGCAGCGGAAATGTCATGAGTTACCATAATAACGGTAATCCCATCTTTATTGATTTTTGATATCAGTTCATAAAATTCGGCTGTAATTATTGGATCAAGTCCTGTTACGGGTTCATCCAGAAGCAGCAGCTTTTTGGTTGCACAAAGCGCTCTCGCAAGCAGCACGCGCTGCTGCTGACCGCCGGAAAGATCGCGATAGCTTCTGTTTTTCAGCTCGTTTATACCGAGCTTTTCAATATTATCCGAGGCAATTCTTCGCTCCGCCGAAGAATAAAACGGCCGCAAACCGCGTGAATTCAAACAACCCGAGATCACGACCTCATATACGCTCGCGGGAAAGCTTTTCTGTGCGCTTGTTTGTTGAGGAAGATATCCGATCTCGTTTTTCTTCAGTCCCTCGTCAAACTCTATCGAGCCGTTTTCAGGCTTTTTAAGCGACAACAGCGCCTTTACAAGCGTACTTTTTCCCGAGCCGTTTTCTCCGACGATACACAAATAATCGCCCGCATTTACCTCGAAGCTTAAATTTTCTATTACCGTCATATTCTCATATGACAGGCTAAGATTATCTATTTTAATTAACGACATTTTTTCCTCTGCTCAGTATAAATTATGTGCATTATAAAAATCCTTAAGTTCCGCCTTTCGCTCGGCAGGAATATCGGTCTTTTTAATCCCGCGGATTGCGCCCTCGATTGCCAGCAGTCTGTGAATACACGCGCTCTTGTCTATCTCCTGAATTTTCAGCCACGCCTGCTCCGCGCCGGTTTGGATCAACTGTTCAGTCGTTATGATACCTACTTCGTTAAGCTGTTTTTCAACTGCTTTCCCAATGTTCGGGAGATTTGATAATTGTCCCATATATCCTCCTGATTATCTGTCACCGTTATTAGTTTTCTAAATTCACCGCGTATTCAAGCATATCATAGTTGCGTTCCATAAGCGAAACATAGCTCTCCCCTGCCTCAAAATCTTCGGCTGTGATATTGTGGCAGGAGTGAAATTCCGCATATTTAAGCCCGTTCTCGATCGTCAGTGTTTGTGCAAGCTTAGTGTTTGAAAGCTCGATATGGAATACCATAGGTATGGTATCGCTGTCATTCAGTTTTTCCGTAAGAAACGCAATTGTCCTCGCGGACGGTTCTGTTTCATCTCCGCAGCTGGGAAATGCCGCGTAGTAATTCAGATCGTATTCCTTGAAAAAATACAACAGCGGAAATCTGTCCGCGAAAACAAAATACCGCTTCTCCCCTTTCAACAATTCCTCAAAGCGCTTATCAAGATCGTTGATTTTTGCGATGTAACTATTTGCATTTTGCTCATATATCTCCGCGTTTTCGGGAGCAATATCATTGGCAGCCTTCCTTATGCTCTGAACGATCAGAGCGGCGTTTTTAGGAGATGTCCATATATGCTCGTCATACTCATCTTCCCCACCGTTATCATCAACAATATTGTCATGCTCCTCAATGAGTGTTTCAACAGCGTCCATCATCCTCAGAGAATTTATATTATCCGCTCCGCTGAGAATATTTTCAACCCACTGATCGGATTCACCGCCGTTATATATAAACAGATCGCAGTTGTTTATCTTTACAATATCCTTTGCAGATGGGTCATAGCTGTGGCTCTCCGTTCCGGGTTTCAGCAAAAGAATGACCTCCGCGGTGTCGCCGAAAACCTGTCGGGCGAAATCATACGCGGGAAAAATCGCGGTTACTATCCGAAGCTTTCCGTTCTCGTCATCTTCGTTTTTACAGCCGCATAACAGTACCGCTGCCAATGCGGCAATGAGCATTACCGCAAATAATCTTTTAAGCATTTCCCTCTCCCCTTGCACATTCTCCGCATAATCCGTAAAAAACGGTTTTTCCGATGTCCACAAAAAAATTATGTTTAGCTTTTATATGATCTTGTATTTCATTTATAAATTCACAGTCAAGATGAATAAGCTTTCCGCATTTTTCACAGCGCAGATGAAAATGAGAAGCACATTCATCCGAATCCGCGAGCTGATAGCACGAGGAATTTCCGTCCGTAAAACGCTTTAATATCCCGTTTTCCGTAAGTTTTGAAAGCGTTCTGTAAACGGTAGCCTCTCCCGAGGTTATTTCTCCGCTTTTGATTATATCCTTTGCGGAAAAGCACTTTCCGCGGCGTTTGGTGAAAAAATCGACTATCTCATCGCGCTGTTTGGTTTTGTAACTGCTGTCGCTCATTTCATCCTCACTTTCATCATTTCGAGTGCCGTTTCAATCGAAACACAATCGGCATATCTGTCTTTCCAAATAAACTCGTTATAATATTTGTAGCTTTTTTCGGCGGACATAAAATCGTTGTCAAAGGTTGAGTTGCAATATTCGGGAACTATCATTTTAAAGCTGTGTTCAAATCCGCATTTTACAGTTGCGTCAATGCAATAATCGGTTTGCAATCCGACAACCATTATATCTTTACATTCAATCGATTTGAGATACTCAAGCAGACCTGTTTGATAAAACGCGCTGTTAGCGGTTTTGTCAAATATCTTTTCGCTACACAATGGCTTAAAACCTCCGTAAATTTCAAAGCCCTCCGTACCTTTTGTTAATGCTTCTCCCACGCCGTCGTCGTGGCGGACAAACATCACCTCGACAAAATTCTCTCTTGCAGCTTTGATAAGTTTTATCACATTTTCTTCAAACCTATCAAACATATATAATTTATCGTTTGTAATAAGTTTTTGTGTATCAACCACCAAAAGAACCATTATTCGTTCTCCCTATGCTTTTTATTTCTTGTTTTTACAATTTGATATTGACTATCATTTTCAAATTATAACATATTTTTTTATAAATTTCAATAGATTTACTTGATTTTTTCAGAAAAAAGTAGTATAATTAAAGAGTAAATTTTGGGCAGAACGCCCTAAAAAAATATGGAGGAAACAAATATGGCAGAAATTCTCGTTGAAACATCGGCAAGACACGTCCACGTTACAAAGGAAACTCTCGAGGTCCTTTTCGGAAAGGGCGCTGAACTCACCAAGAAAAAGGATCTGTCCCAGCCCGGACAGTACGCAAGCGAGCAGAGAGTTACAGTTGTAGGTCCTAAAAAGGAGCTTGCAAACGTTTCTATACTCGGTCCTTGCCGTAATGCTGACCAGGTCGAGCTTTCGGCGACTGATGCGCGTTCTATCGGCGTTGACATCGCTATCCGCGAGAGCGGCGATATCGCAGGTACGCCCGGCTGTACGCTGAAGGGTCCCGCGGGAGAGGTTACGATCAAAGAGGGCGTTATTGTCGCGAAGCGCCACATACATCTCACCCCCGAAACAGCAGATAAGCTCGGTGTTAAAAACAAGGACACGGTTTGGGTAAAGTGCAAAACAGACGGCAGAGAGGCTATTCTCGGTGATGTTGTTGTAAGAGTAAGCGACCAGTTTGCTGATGCTATGCATATTGACACCGACGAGAGCAACGCTATTTCCGCTACTCCCAAGCTCATGGGTGAAATTATCAAGAGCATTTGATTGCTTATAAGCAAGCGTACCAAAAGTCTTTGTAAAATGGATTTGGGGAAAAACCTTTCTGCATAAAGATTTTTCCCCAATAAAAATAGCGCTTTTTTTCAGTTTGAAAGAAAATTTTACGGCTTGACAGGTTTATGTCAAGCCGTTTAGTATTTTTATTTTTCTGAGGGAAAACTTTCTGAAGAAAGTTTTCCCTCAGACTCCCTTTCAAAGACTTT
>JAFLUE010000087.1 GCA_022508945.1 Oscillospiraceae bacterium | reverse complement strand
TTTAAATAACGTTGACGCGAGAGGATTGATTTAAAAAGAATTTCAAAATTCATCACTTTGCGTCAGCAGAGCCGACGCAAAGTGAGAACCGCGTAAAATTTTTCTGCGAAAAATTTTACGCTTTTTGAAATTCGTTTGATACCACTGTGTGGTTTTAATTTAATAACTTCGTTACCACATAGTATTCGTGCGCGAAATTTCAAAAATAATCGACGCGTATGAGCATAGCTCATACGCGTCGATTTGATAGCGCAGTGCGCCAAAGGCGCACTGCGCGGTTTTGAAATTTCTATTTAAATAACTCCGCCCGATACCACATAATATCCGAGCGCGAAATTTGTGGTAACGAAATTATTAATTTTAAAGCACAATGCCTGTTGTTTTGGAGTGTTAGTTATCGGGTGTAAAATTTTGTGCATATTTGCCTAAAAACTATGTTGACTGATGAAAAAAATTATGCTATAATAAATATGTATCTTCATACAGACTGGCGAGGTGTTTTTATGGATATAGAAAAGCAGATCGAATGGCTGAAGCCCGACCGTATTTTGAAGCTTTATGACGGCGAAAAAAATATGCTCGGAATGACAAGGCTTTTCGTCGTTGGTATTGGAAAAAACGGCGCGGACTGCCTTATAAGAGTAAAGGATATCGCGGAAAACAGGTTTTCCGCGGAAACAGACAGGATACGCTATCTCGCGTTCGGGTTCGAGGACGATATAAACAAAACAGAATGCCGCGGCTCGGAGCTTTCCGAGGGAGAACGCGTTTCGGTCTCGGTTGAAGAAGCCATTTACAAATATCTCGACGATCCCGACCTCCTCTCCGAATATGCGCGCGGGTGGTTTGATATGAACCTCAAAAATTACTCGACAAATCCCCCTACATACGGTATTTGGAAGCGCCAGTCCGGAAGGATCGCACTTTTTCATTATATAGACGAGATAATCTCAAAGCTTACGAATGTCATAAACGTTTTTTCAAAGTCGGATTCACCTCTTGAGATAATTCTGACGGGAAATATGGGTGATCCGCTTTTTACAGGCTCTATCATTGATTTCGGTTATATCCTGAAAGAAATGTTTTCAAGCCTCGGAACATATACCGTAAAGGTCAATACACTTATGTTCGCGGGGGATACGGCGTATCTTTTTGAATCGGACGCGCGTAATCTCGCAAACTACTATGCGTATACGATACTTACAAAAAGCGATATAGACAAGTTCCAGGGTAAAAAGGTCCAGTTTTCTCAGAAATATACCGCAGGCTTTGAGATAAACTCCGATAAGCCGCCGTTTAACGCCTGCTTTATCGCGGGTGCGGAAAACACCTACGAGGAAACACTTTCAAAGGCGGCGGAAAAGATCATCTCCGCGGCGGAGTTTATCTACAAAAAAGATGATGACGCGGACAGAGCTATGTCGTTTAATCTGCTCGGACAAGGCTCAAATCACTCGTTCAGTTGTCTGTCGTATGATATAAGCGGAGCGGAGATACCGCTCGGAGAGATCGTTTCGTATCTTTCGTCAAAGATCTTCTTTAAGCTTTGTGACAGCCTTCGTACAAAAACAGTCGGAGATCTTCAGCTTTCCATTTACGCAAGCAAGGTGTCTCCCGACGCGGCTTTTCTTGCTTCGAGAGCGGGAGCGGTACCGAAGCTTGAATTTAATGAGATGTTAAATCCGCTTTTTTCCTTGACGTCGCTTAAAAAGGGCGGGGAAGCGTCAAGACGTTATGTTACGGAGAGGATCGACGAACTTGTTCAGCTTACGGAGAAGGGCGCGGAAATGTCGGTCGACGGTATTGCCGAGGAGATAGAAAACGCCTGTCTAAGCGCGCTTACCGACATTGAAAAGGGACCGTTCTGCGCTAATGAGATCATAAGAAAATGCCTTAAAACGCTGTCAAATGAGATAAAAAAGGCAAAGGAAATAAAGGAGGACAGCGACGAGGTAACGATGAGGCGGGAAAAGCTTCTGCTTTCTGACTATCGTAAGCTGAAATCGACTCCGGCGTTTATGGCGGCGACGGCGAAAAGGTATTATATACAGACGCTTACCGACTATGCGGAGTGTATGAAGACCCACAGGACCGTCGATATAATGCTGAACTTCTATGCCGGGCTTCAGGAACGGCTCACGGCTTTTAAGGCTGAAAGGCTTGACACAAGCTCAAAGCTGTTTACTATCGAGCCTAAGGAATTTTTGGAGATGCTGAGGACGGAGAGCGAGAAGAGCTGTGTTTGTAAGGCTTTTGATATAAGCAATCCCGAGATGATCTCAAAGCTCGACAGACTCGTCGACGATATCCCCGAGTCAACAAAAGAGCTTGCTTTCAAGAAAATGCGCCTCGACAGCGATGATGATCCGAAAACTATCCCGCGTGAAATAATAAACCTTGCGGCAAAGTGCTTCGGAAGATTCCTGCTTATGGGCTTTAACGATTTCTGCGAATTTTTCGGCTCGGAAAGCTCGCTTATGAAGGCGATCCAGCACTGCTTTGACTCGGTAGACATAAAGACCCCATCGGTCGGCGAGACGCTTACCCGCGCTATCTGCCCTCAAAACGTACAGCAGGGCGACATCGCGCCGATAAAGGCTTCGCATAAAGGAGCGAATTACATATGGAACGGTTCGCCGATGTTTAACGCGGTCATAGTCGTTCAAACCAAAAACGGCGTTAAGCTCGAAAATTTCAAGGATTATAACCAGTGGGAAAATATGCGCTACGCTTTTGTAAACGACGGACTTAAAAGGCAAGGGATCAAATTATTTTGAATAATTAAGGCAACACCGCACAAAGACCGCCTGACGGCTTTGTACGAGTCCTGCCTTAAGTTGAGGTATAAATTTTAATAAATGTCCAAAAAAATGAAAAAAACAAAAAGATCTGATTTTATTCTTGTTTTTGACAGGTATTTTTCGCGCAGTCCGAACGCCGTACTTTCCGTGCTTAAGAGAGCGGTTTACGGCGGCGCGGAATGCGTTTGTATGATGTTCTGTCTGCTTGGGATATATGATATCTTCGCAAATCCGTTTGTTGTCGCGGCGTGTTGTTTGGGCTTTACGGCGGCTTTCAGCATCGTCTTCTGCTTTGTGAAAAAACGGATTGCCATACCGATCTTTGTGCTTGTAAGCGGAATGATAATATATTCAAACAGAGAAGAGATCTGGGACAGATTCAACTATTTTATCGATGCGGTCTTCAGGGCAATGGACGGGAATGTGTTCAGTATGCGACAGTATTTGTGGCATATTGACATAAGCGAAAATGTCGAGAGCGAGATCATTTTTACGCTTGTCGGCGTTTCATGCGTACTTGCGCTGATATGCGCGGGAAGTATGTTTAAAAAGCCAAACGGCGCCGCTCCGCTCATTACGTTTGTTGTGCTTTTTGCGCCGATGGTTGTCGCGCAGAATCTGAGGTTTAACCTGTGGGTCATTCCGACAGCCGCGCTGCTGCTTGGAGGATTTGCCGCGGCAAAAGCCTTTTCGAGCGGCGTTATAACGCGCGGAGGCGTTTACGAGGGCTGCAGGAGGGCGTTTAAGAGCAAGGAACGCGTTTTTAGCGCGAATGCCGCAAGAGCTACGGCAATAAACCGCGCGAAGATGAACGCGGTATATTATTCAAAATATTTTTCGGCCGCGGTATGCGCCGCCTCGATCTTTACCGTTTCGGGATTTGTGGGCGCGAGCGTAATGAGCGACAAAACGGGCATTGATTACGGCGCGGTCTATGATTTTTTCGCGGATTTCGGACATCATAGTTCGGATAACATTCCGGGGAATGATGACTTTAGCCTTCCGGATTTAGGGTATTTTACAGACGAGTTTAACCGTTCGCTCGGGATCCTTTCTCCCGGAGAAAACGACCGGGAGGTGCTTAGGATCAGCAACTCGGGAGAAGAGGTCTATCTGAGGGGAGATATCGGAGTTGTTTTTAACAGGACAGGCTGGTCGTCTCCTACGTCGGGACTGTTCGGGGGACTGTTTGGCAATGCTCCGAAAAGTTATCGTCCCGCGGAGCTTTTTGTACTTAAAAATTTAGAGGACGCTTTCCGTTACAGATATCCCGAAATATACCGCTCGAACGTCCCGGAAAAATATCTTTCGGACGGGGAGCTTGGGTTTGTAAAATTTGGTGATATAAGCGTGGAGTATCTTACGGATACAAACGTTGTTTTTCTTCCTGCTTATGTCAGCTCGTATTCCAAGTTTTACGGCGATAATTATAATTTATACGGGGATTTTGTAGTCAGAAGCAAAAATGATAAAATCGATACTCTCAAATATACGGCGCTTGTTCCTACGATAAACTACACGGGATATGACGCGGGATCTAAAGAACAGCTTATAGGGCTTGCTGATGTGATGAGCCGCGTTTATAATTTTGCGGATAATTTTGATACTACGGTCGTTCCCGATTGGAGCAGCGGAGGCATATACAGGGATTATCAGAGCTATGTGAAGAAAAACTATCTTGATGTTCCGGGATATATGCGCCGTGATTTAGAGGATTTTCTTGATGAACATCATCTTTGTCAGAACAGCTTCGACGGAAATCAGGCGCTGAAATACAAAGCCTGTGTAGAAGTCGCGGACTATCTGAAAAACAACTACACCTATTCTCTTGACACCGAAAACGGAAAAGATAATCCGGTAATGAGCTTTTTGACCGAAACAAAAAGCGGACACTGTGCGCTTTACGCAAGCTCTATGACGCTTTTGCTGAGAACCGCGGGGATTCCCGCGAGATACTGTACGGGATTTATCGCTCCGCATACAAACGAAGGCGAAACGGCTTTGATAAGGGCGAGGAATCTGCACGCGTGGTGCGAGGTGTATTTTGACGAGATTGGCTGGATAACCTTTGACCCGACAAGCGCGGCGATAAACGGTCAGGGCGGTGGAGGAAACACTCCCACGGGAGGAGATTCATCCGACCCCTCGATCCCTTGGGACAACGTAGATAATTATGATGACACCGAAGACAGCGATGATGATACGGGCTGGGGCGACTATGAATATGATGACGATGACGATGATGACGACGATGACACAGATGATGACGATGATGACGGCGACGATATCACATACCACGATCATGATGAAAACGAAGAAGTAAGAAATTTTCTGCCGATCGTTATCGCGGTAGTTTTTGCGGCAGTTGCCGCGGGGGTCATCATCGCTTTGATCCGCAGATTCAGGGCGCTTGACAGGGAGGCGAAAAAGGCGCTTGAACAAGCCAAGACACACGGAAACTGTGAGGAGCTGTACGCGAAAATGATCGCGGTTCTCGAGCTTTGCGGCTTTAAGCAGAATCCCGGCGAACAGCCCGAGCAATTTATGGCGCGTATCGACAGGCATTTTAAAACCAAGCTTTCGGAGTACAGCGAGCTGCTTATGAGAATTGCTTTCGGAAATTGTGAGTTCACCGGCGAGGAGCTTTTCATAACCGCTGCGCTTCTGAAAACAGTCTTTGACTCGGCGGATTCGGAGCTTGTCGCGATAGGCCGTTTTAAGCTTCGCAAAATAATCATAAACAAAATGCTTCCGTAAAAATAATTTATTTTGCCGTTGAACCGAAATAAAACCGATTATTAAATTAGAGAATAAATTTACATACTTTTTTAAAAAAAGGTGTTGATTTTCGGTAAAATAAGTGGTATAATATTTTTAAGGTATGCAGGATCAGTCTTTGCGGTTTTAAGGCGGCGGCCGGACAGATGTTCGCAAAGCAAGGTGTACATTGGCTTAATGACGGCAGATGTCCGTCGTTGGGTAATAAAAATACATAGAGAGAGGTTGGTTAGTTCCATGGCTATGAGATTGATAACACGTTCGGATTTCGACGGACTTGCTTGTGGCGCGCTTCTTCTTAGCGCAGGGATTGTTGACAACTGGACTTTTGCTCACCCCAAGGATTTGCAGGACGGTCTTGTGCCGGTCACAGAAAACGACTGTCTGGCAAATGTCCCTTTTGTAGAGGGCTGCGGGCTGTGGTTTGACCACCATTCGAGCGAGGAGGAGCGTATTCGCTATAAAGGCAAGTATAAGGGCGAAAGCCGCATCACTCCGAGCTGTGCGCGTATAATTTATGAATATTACGGCGGAAAGGAGCGCTTTCCGAATTTTGACGACATTATGGAAGCCGTCGATAAGGTCGACAGCGGAAATCTTACGAGGGACGAGATATTAAATCCCCAGGGGTGGATCCTGGTGGGCTTCCTTATGGACCCTAGAACGGGCTTGGGACGTTTCAGAAACTTTACGATAAGCAACTATCAGCTTATGGAAAATCTTCTGAAATACTGTTCATATATGAGTACGGACGAAATTCTGGCGCTTCCCGATATCCAGGAGAGGATAAAGCTGTATAACGAGCAGACCGAGCTTTTCAAGGAAATGGTATACGCTCATACGAGAGTTGAGGGAGACGTTATTATAAGCGATCTGCGCGGCGTAAATCCGATATACACGGGAAACCGCTTCCTCATTTATTCGCTTTATCCGGAGCAGAACATAAGCTGCTGGATAGTTGACGGAAAGGGAGGACAGGGCTGTTCGTGCGCGGTGGGATATTCGATCCTTACCAGGACTTCCCACGTCAATGTCGGTCGTCTTATGCTTAAATATGGCGGCGGCGGACATATGGCGGTAGGCACCTGCCAGTTCACCGAGGAGGACGCTCAGACAAAGGTCCCGCAGCTTTTGGACGAGCTTGTTAATTACGATAAGCTGTACAAATAAAATTTGTGGTTATGGTTTATTGATTTTTCGTTGCCGTTCTGTACAGTGCGCGTTAGACAGTAATTTATGCATTCAACAGCCGTGGGTCTCCGCGGCTGTTTTTGTTGGTTGTGACTGTAATCTGTCGCTTGACAAATAGGTAATAATATGGTAAAATATTTTTATAGCGAGTGACGCCGGTTAAAGTACAAGATATTTACACGTTGAAAAAAGGGCTGATTTTATGGAATATATTATTGTTTTGGCTCTGCTTTCAATTATATTTTTTTGTTTGGGGCTAAGCTTAGGCGACGTGCTTATGATGCTTGCTGTGCTTTTGTGCGCCGGCATAGTTTTTGTCGGGGCGTTTTTCCTGTTTTCGCTTGTTGTTCTGGCGTTGTCGAGGAAGGTCACGGCAAGCTTTCTGAAGATGAATGACGAAGGACGCTATCCGTGCGCGGTTTATAAGGTCGGTGACAGCGAGCTGAAAAATCTTTTCCCGAGCGAAATGATAATGAAAGACAAGCTTTATGTTCCCGAAAAGGAAATAAAAATACGAAGGTGTGTGCTGTTTAACGCCGCGCTTGACAAAAACGCTGTGATGACGATAGTTGTGGGCAGCGCGGTCTTCATTCCGCTTTCCGCAGCGGTCATTTTCGCGATGAAATGGTTTTTCGGCTTCTGATATATTTTTGTGACAAATGACCAAAATAACTTATATATGTTGTTGTAATTTAACAAAAACAAAAAATTTCAAAATCCCCTTGAAATTCATGTAAATTTATAGTACAATATATGTATAAGTGGACTTGTTACATTATAAGGGAGTTAATAAAAATGAGATCTCTATTCGTTTTTAAAGGAAAATCGGCTCTTCGTTATGGAATAAGTGCATAAAAAATAAAAAGAAGCCGTATCTTCATTAAAAAGTACGGCTGTTTTTATTTGATCTATTTGAAAGGATGCTTGTTATGTCAGCAAAAAAGGTTGCGGTTATTATGGGAAGCGACAGCGATCTGCCTGTTGTGAAAAAGGCTCTCGGAGAGCTTAAAGACT
This sequence comes from Oscillospiraceae bacterium, assembly GCA_022508945.1. GTDB lineage: Bacteria > Bacillota > Clostridia > Oscillospirales > Ruminococcaceae > CAG-115. Next base: position 1,058 of record JAFLUE010000087.1, on the reverse strand, counting down.
ATGGGGTGGAGTATGAGTGCCATGTTATGTCGGCGCACAGAACGCCCGGGCTTGCGTGTGAATTTGCGGCAAGCGCAAAGAAAAACGGCTTCGGCGTTATCATCTGCGCGGCGGGAATGGCGGCTCACTTGGCGGGAATTATCGCCGCTCACACGACGCTTCCCGTTATCGGGATCCCATGCAGCTCGAAGAACTTTGACGGAATGGACGCGCTTTTAGCGACGGTACAAATGCCGTCGGGGGTGCCTGTGGCGACGGTGGCTGTTGACGGGGCAAAAAATGCCGCTATACTGGCTGTTCAGATATTGGCGCTGAATGATGGCGAGCTTTCGGACAAGCTCGAAAAGAGCAAGCGCGAAATGGCTGAAGCAATTTCCGAAAAGGACGCAAAGCTTCAGAAGGAGCTGGCTTCGGATGGGTCAAGCCGGTTTAATTAAGCTTGTAAACGTAAGAAAATTGCAGGAAAATGCAACAAAATACAAAATAAACGTAAGGAGATTTTACTATGGAGTACACAAAGGGACAGCAGCTTTATGAGGGAAAGGCAAAGAAGGTCTTTGCAACAAACGATCCCGATTATGTTATCGTTGATTACAAGGACGATGCTACGGCGTTTAACGGCGAGAAAAAGGGAACGATCGTAGGAAAGGGCGTTATCAACAACAAAATGACGAACTATATGTTCGGTCTGCTCGAAAAGGAGGGGGTTCCGACTCACCTTGTAAAAGAGCTTTCGGACAGAGAAACGCTCGTAAAAAAGGTCGAGATAGTTCCTCTTGAGGTCATTGTAAGAAATGTTGCTGCGGGCAGCTTTTCAAAGAAACTCGGCATCGAGGAGGGAAGAAAGCTTTCCTGTCCGACGCTCGAGTTCAGCTATAAGAACGACGATCTCGGCGATCCGTTTATAAACGATTATTACGCGCTCGCGCTTGATCTTGCGACAAAAGAGGAGATCGACACGATAGCGAAGTACGCGTTTAAGGTAAACGAATTTATGCTGAAATTCTTTAAGGAGATAAACGTTGATCTCATTGATTTCAAGATCGAGTTCGGACGCT
>JAFLUE010000086.1 GCA_022508945.1 Oscillospiraceae bacterium | reverse complement strand
CGGGAATGCTCTGCGCCGCGTTTTCATAATATTCCTCACAGGCTATGATGTATTCCTCCGCGGGATTTCTGCCGGCGATCTGAGTAAGATGTATGCCCTCGCGAAGATAGGTGGTATAGTCGAGATAGTCGCTGTGAAATTCGTTTAACAAAGCCGCAAGGACAGTGTTTTCGAGCGCCTTGAGATGTTCCTCCCCGAATTTTTTCACTGCCTTTTCATATAATTCGGGAGCGTTTTTCTTCCACATTTCGCTCTGATAGCTGCCGTTCAAAAGCGCCGTTCTGCGCTCAAAGGTCAGTTCGCGGTGTTTTTCGCCGATCATCGTGTACTTCATAAGGTTTACGCGCTCGTCAAAGGTATCGCCCTCGGAGATGCGCTGAATCCTCTCTGCTTCCTTCAAAACAGTTTTATCGGTTATCGCGCCGCTTATCTTCCCGCTCGGATAATGTCTTCCGCACAGCTTTCTGAGGTTGTTTTTGACCATTATATCATCGTCAAGCGCCGCAAAAAATCTGCTCTCGCCGACGTCGCCCTGCCTGCCCGCACGTCCGCGAAGCTGAAGCGTAATGCGCTCGCTTTCACGCATGGAGGTTGCTATGACAAGCAAACCTCCCGCGTTTACCACAAAGTCCCTATCTTCGTTGTTTTCTCCGCCGAGCTTTATATCTACGCCGCGCCCCGCCATATTTGTTGAGATAGTTACCGCGCCGCGCTTTCCCGCGTTGGCGATTATCTTGGCTTCTTCGGCGTTGTTCTTTGCGTTTAAGACCGCGCACGAAACTCCGAGCTTACTAAGCTCTTCTGCTATTTCCTCGCTTTCCTCTATGCTTCCCGTTCCGACAAGCACAGGTCGTTCCGCGTCAAAAGCGGTTTTTACCGCCAAAATTATCGCCTTTCGCTTTTCGTCCTTATCATAGTACATTTCAAGAGGATCGTCTATTCTTGCACACAAAAGCCGTGTCGGAATGACCTCGACCAATATCCCGTAAAACTTTTCAAATTCCTCTTTCGCGCTTTCGGCTGTTCCCGTCATACCCGCGATCTTCGGATAAAGCCGCGCGAAATATTGCAGGGCAATGCTTCCGATTATCCTGCCTCTTGACGTAATTTTTAAATCGTGCTTTGCTTCCGCCGCGGACTGAAGCTCTCCGGGAAAGACCCGCCCGGGGGCAGTCCTTCCGGTAAACTCATCTACAAGCACAATTTTTCCGTCCCTTACGATATAGTCCTTATCCTCCTTAAGAACCTCGCGCGCCTTTAAACAAGCGCATATCTTCGCTAAAAGCCCAGCGTTGTTCGCTGAGTATATCGCGCGCGTTTTGAAGATCTCCTCCGCTTTATCCGCGCCTTCGTCCGTAAGATAGACGTTTTTTGTTTCCTCATCTATCTCGAAATCCGCCTCACCAAAGTCTTCGAGCTTTTTGTATATTTCTCTTACCGAGCCGTCCTCTTTTACAGCAACATCTCCGGCGATAACGAGAGGTATTCTCGCTTCATCAATAAGAATGCTGTCGGCTTCGTCAAAAATCGCGAAATCAAACTTCGGAAAGCACATTTTCTTCGTATCAAGCTCCACAAAATCCCGAAGATAATCAAATCCCGCTTCTTTTGCGGTCATATAAACGACCTGTTTTTTATAGATGTAGCTGCGCTCTTCCCGCGGAGTTTTTTCGGTTATTACGCCGACCGAAACTCCCATCTCGTCGTATATCGGCTTCATCCACTCATAATCGCGGTTGGCGAGATAATCGTTGAAGGTAAAGATATGGACCGAGCCGCCGCTTTTCGCATAAGCACAAGCCGCCAAAACCGCGCACAGTGTTTTTCCCTCGCCCGTCTGCATCTGCACCATTTTTCCCTCGGAAAGAGCCGCAGCAGCAGCAAGCTGCTCGTCAAACGGCGTTATACCAAGGGTTTTCTGAGCCGCCAAAAAACAGTGGGCAAAAACCTCATCTCTCGAATTTCCGCCGCACTCGGCAGTTTCGGCGAGCGCTTTTATCTTTAATACATTTTTGTTATCCGAAATGCCCATTTACCCGCTTATCCTCCCGAACGCAAAGCCTCAAGCGCCTTGAAAAGCTCGTTTTTGCGGCTGTTCAGCCAGCGCGTTACTGTGCGAGTTGTCTGTCCGTTCTGCGACATTTCGCATAACCGCTCGAAGCTTACCCACTTTGCCGCGCACACCTCGATCGACTGCAATTTCAGCTTTGTCAGCGGCATATCTTTTAGCACAATATAGAAATCCCGAAGCATACTGTCTGTCGTTATCGACCAGTCGAGCTTAAGCTCCTCGGGCAGCGCCCTTATCCCCGTTTCCTCGAAAAGCTCTCTCACAGCCGCCTCGCGCGAGCTTTCCCCCGATATGGCACAGCCCCCCGAGCATTCCCATTTTCCGCCGCTTGTTTTTTCGGGAACTCTCTGTGTAAGCAATATTTCTCCCTCGCTGTTTACCGTCATTACCTGGACGACAATATGATACTCTCCAAACGGAATGGGCGCGCCGCGCTGGATCTTTTTCCCAAGCGGTTTTCTGTCGTAGGTATATAAATCGAATAATTCCATTAAACGCTCCGTCCTCAGAGGCTGTACATTTGCCCGCCATTTTCAAAATTCGGCGCCTTTGCAAAAATTTCACAAGCAAAGTCACAAGTATGACTTTCTGTCAAAAATTCGGCGCGCGAAAACATATCTTCCCATATCGGCGGAATAATATCTTAAAGATACACCGACTTCAAAAAATGGTCGCGGTCATATGAACAAGCTCTGATTTTTCTTTTGCGGTCCCGACAAACTTTAAGCTTACATTTGATTTTACAGAAAAGTTTGTCAAAAAACGCATATCTTGATACACTATTTTTATTATAACATATATTCGCAATAATTTCAAGGCAATAACGCATAAAGATTGACAAACTATTTTTTATTTATTATAATGGATATAAACATTATTCAAACGGAGCTGATTTATATGTATGATCCCGTTATCTTTGACCTTGACGGAACGCTTTTAAACACGCTCGGCGACCTTGCCGCCGCGGGAAACCACGCGCTTTCGGAGCTGGGCTTTTCGGTTCATGAGGAAAACGCGTATAAGCTTTTTGTGGGTAACGGCATTCCGAAGCTTATCGAGCGTATGCTTCCAAAAGACTTTTCCGAAAGCGATTTCAGCAATGCCTATCGGCTTTTCAGCGATTATTACTCTGTTCACAGCGCCGATAAAACCGTGCCTTATGACGGTATTCCCGAGCTTTTGGAGGAGCTTTCCGCGCACAATATCACCTGTCTTTGCAACACCAACAAATCGCACGAATTTGCGGCAGACCTTTTGAAACGCTTTTTTGGCGGAAAGCTTACAGAAGTTATCGGCGGCGAACACGGATACCCGAAAAAGCCCTCTCCCAATGCCGCGCTGTATCTTGCGGAAAAATACAAAAAATCAGATCTTTCGCCGATCTACATAGGCGACAGCTCGGTCGATATGCAGACCGCCGCAAACGCGGGATTTGACGCCTGCGGTGTTTTATGGGGATTTCGCACCCTTGAGGAGCTTTCAAGCTGTAAGCCGAGGTTTATCGCGGAAAATGTTGACATTCTTAGGAAAATTATTTTGGATAACCAATAACATTAAAGGGAACCCGCTTTTATAGTTAGCTTTACCATGCTTTACGGTTCAAGCAATAAAAACGGATAAAAAATGTGCTTTGATTCGTGGGTTGAAACCTTTTTGAAGAAAGGTTAGCGTTTTGTGAAGCAAAATGCAGTCAAGTCGGGAATTTTGAATTTCTTTTAAAATAATTTGACTTGCAGTAACGCTATATTAAGTCCGCTTTGATTTGTGGGGGAAAGCCTTTCTGAAGAAAGGTTTTCCCCCACACCCCTTTTCCAACGACTTTTTGTACGTTTCCCTATTACTTATTTATTGCTTTGCGCTTTCATTGATCTTCGTGCCGGGCTTAAAGATCAGCGCGACGATAAGTCCGAAGAAGATTGCCGCGGAAACGCCGACCGCCGCCGAAGTAAATCCGCCCATAAACGCGCCGAGAAGCCCGTTTTCGTCTACCGCCTCGCGAACGCCCTTTGCGAGAAGGCTTCCGAATCCCGTAAGAGGAACGGTCGCTCCCCCTCCCGCAAGCTCGATGATCGGTTCGTAGACCCCGATCGCCCCGAGTATCACTCCCGCCACAACATAGCTTGTGAGTATTCTTGCGGGCGTAAGCTTTGTCGTATCAATTAAAACTTGTCCGATCGCGCATAAAACTCCGCCTATTATAAATGCCCAGACGTATTCCATAAACATATCCATATATTTCTCCTTTTAGATGCAAGAAGTTAGAGATTAGAAGTCAGAAATGCTCCTCATTCTTCTTCGGAGCATTAGACCTCTTACTGTCATCTAATTATAGCAAATTTCCACAGCGTGGGAAATCCCGGGGATATTTCCGCCTTGTTGTACCATTGTCGGCGACATAAGCGCGCCTGTGGCCGCGTACAAAATACGCTTAAGTTCGCCGTTTTCAACGCGCTTTAAGAAATGTCCGCACATCATTGACGCGGAACAGCCGCAGCCCGAACCGCCCGCGTGGACGTCCTGCTTTTCGCGGTCGTATATCAAAAGCCCACAGTCCTTATGCCGTTTTTCAATATCTATCCCGTCACGCTTAAACAGCTCATAAAGCATATCCGAGCCAACCTGTCCGAGATCGCCCGTTATTATCAGATCGTAGCTTTCGGGGCCATGACCGGTATGCTTAAAGTGGCGCAGGATCGTGTCGTATGCCGCGCCTGCCATAGCCGCGCCCATGTTGTTGGCGTCGGCTATTCCCATGTCCTCAATTTTTCCGACGGTCGCCGCGCGGATAAACGGCGGCTTTTGCGTCGACGCAACTATCGCCGCGCCCGCGGCTGTCGCTGTCCACTGGGCGGTAGGAGGTCTTACTCCGCCGTAATTGAGCGGAAATCTGAACTGGCGCTCCGCCGAGGAAAAATGAGAGGACGTAACTGCCGCGGCATTATCCACATACCCCGCGTTTACCATCGCTCCCGCAAGCAGAAGACCCTGTGCAAATGTTGAGCAAGCGCCGAAGATCCCCAAAAACGGGATATAAAATTCTTTTAGCCCATATGACGAGCCTGTACACTGGTTCAGCAGGTCCCCCGCGAATATCAGATCCATTTTATCCGGCACAAGCCCCGTTTTGTCCATTGCGCGCTGAAGCGCCTTTTGCTGGAACAGACCCTCTGCCTGTTCAAAGGTTTCAGTACCTCCCTTGTTGTCTTCTATTACTTCGTCAAATTCATCGCCGTACGGTCCTTCGCTTTCTGTTTTTCCGACAACAGAAGCGTAGGACAAAATCGAGGCGTTGCTATAGCGAAAGGTTTTTCCTTCCCGCATTGACATTTTTATCACTCCTTTGTTGAACAGCCGTATTGTTCAGACGCTGAAAAGCTTTACAAAATAGTAGATTATTCCGTAAATAATCGAAGCGGAAATTCCGTAAACCAAAACCGGTCCCGCAATCGTAAACATCTTTGCTCCAAGTCCCAGAACAAAGCCCTCGGTCTTAAAATCAAGCGCGGGGGACACAACAGAGTTAGCAAATCCCGTTATGGGAACAAGCGTTCCCGCGCCAGCAAACTGAGCGATCCTGTCGTAAAGCTTCAGACCCGTAAGAAGCGCGCTCAGAAAGATTAGCGACATTGAGGTCAGCGCGCCCGCGTCATCACGTCCAAATCCAAGCGCTCCATACATATTTAAAAGAGCTTCGCCTAAAACGCATATCGTTCCGCCTATCACAAACGCCATGGGAATAGTTTTTGTCATTGACGAAGGCGGAGAAGCGCGCTTAGCAAGCTCACCGTATTCCTGATTTGATATATTCAAGATAAGTCTCCTCTCAAAAATATTTTGATTTTATTTTGTCGTGAATTGTAGAAATAATTCGTTTTTCGCAAAGGAAATAAAAACCAAAGCAACACAAAAAATCCCCCGAAAATTCGGGGGATCCAATTATTTCCGAATACGATCCTAACCTTTAAATGAATGCGTAATTCGATTTGCCGCTCTTCTTAACAGAGTACATCGCGTCGTCCGCCTTACCGATAAGATATTCAACGCGGGTGTTGTAATCGTCCTTAATAAGCGCAATACCGATCGAAACGCTTACGCTGAGATGATCGTCGGTTTCCGCGGGTTCAAACCCGCTGCTGAGTTTCGCGATGATCCTCTCTGCGATCTTCGCGGGGTTATTGGTCTCGGCATTTCTGACCATAACGATAAACTCGTCGCCGCCGTATCTTCCGGCAAATCCGATATTCTCAACCTCAGCCTTGATCGTCCTTGCGACAAATTTCAGGACCTCGTCGCCTACCGCATGGCTGTAATTGTCGTTAAAGTGCTTGAAGTCATCCACATCGACAAACAAAACCGCCATTTCGGATTTTCTGACCTCGGAAAGAGAAATTTCGTTGTTTATCTGGTTTTCAATAGTCTCACGGTTATAGAGCTCGGTAAGCGCATCGAAGCTTGCACGCTCGGTGAGCTGCTGTTCGGACTTTTTCGCGCGGTCAATATCGACCATAACGCCTACGACCTTAACGGGCTTTCCTTCCTTATCCTTCAGAGCCTCTGTTCTGAAAAGCACCCAGATAAAGTCACCGTAAATGTTCTTTATACGATACTCGTTTCCCGCAAAGGCTATGCCCTTTTCAAGCTGGTCAAGGTCGCGTCTGTATCTGTCCACATCGTCGGGATGGAGCTTTGCTTTAAGCAGGAAGCTATCGCCGAAATGCTCGGACGAGGCGCGATAGCTGAACTTCTTGTTGAAGTTGTTTGAGAAAATAACCTCATTTGTCTTGAAGTTCCATTCAAAAATGATGTTGTCGGACATCTCGCTGATGTTTTTGTATCTGTCCTCACTGACAACTATCTCGTCGATAACGTTGTTGAAGGCTCTCGAAAGCTGACCGTACTCATTGTTTGCAACGTTTCCTATACGTGCCTCATGGTCGCCGTTACGGATATATTCAAGCGTTTCCTCGATCTTGTCAAGGGGTCTTGTAAGAGCAGTCGAAACAATGATCGCCGCAACAACAGCAAGTATCGTGATAATTATTGCCGCAATAACAATCGTTGTTGAAGAGCTGTTTATGACCTTGGATTCGGGACAGCGCGCAATAGCCGAAAGACCTTTGTCTCCGTCGACATTCGACACGGCCGTGTAATATACCGTTCCGTCGCTCGCGGTATATACGACGATTTCGGAAACTCCGTCCTTGACAGTCCTTATCGCGTTCCATACCTCATCGGAGGTGTCGTTCTTGATCTCTTTGTTAAAACCGTTTCCCGCGCTCCAGTTACCGTTTGAGTCAACAATAAGTATGCTTCCCTTTCCGTTAAGGAACTTTGTATTGCTTGTGACCCGCGAGATGATCGAGTTCGTTCCCGTAATGTTATAAGAAAGAACGAGCAGGCAGTTATTGACCTTTTTCTTTATGAACATTGTGGAATACTGCTGTGAATCGCCCGAAATGGCGTCAAAAACCAGCACTTCGTCCGCGCTTGTCTTATATCCCTCGAAGCTTGAGAACTGCTCGCCGGAGTTTGTACCCGCGATAATCGTTCCGCTTGAGTTAATAAGACGCGCGGCAAGGATCATCGGGTTTTCATTTACAAACTGGTTAAGGAAATTGTCCGCCGCTTTACTTGTCTCGCCTTTCTGAGCCGCAAGACGAACGGCCTCGATATTTCCCGCGACCTCGAGGTTGTTTTTCGCGTTATTTACGATAATTCCAAGAGACGACGAAACATTCTCCGCTTCCGCGATTATCTCGGCGTCAAACGCTTCGGAGCTTGACTGATTTATAAAAGTCACGTTTAAAGCAGTATAAACTACCATCGGCAGAATGGCAAACACTATCGCCGCCAGCATTATCACAGCTTTAACTTTCATAATTATTCTCCCCATTTCCTAAGTATTTTCGTGCCGCAAGCGTAAAAACAAGGCGCGAATCTATAAAGGCTCACACTCATTATAACATAAAAAACAGCTTCTGTAAACAGTTATCTAAAAAAATCTTATGAGCTTTTTAAATTTTATATATTTTCAACAAATTATTAAATTTATTTTGTGAAGATTACAAAATCAATCTTTGTTTGCAATATTTATATTGATAAAAATTAAAATTTGTGTTAAAATGATATGTGGAGAAATGTCTGTTTCGGAGGAAATATAGTATGGGAAACGTTATAAAAAGCAGCCGATACAGAATGATAAGCAATCATTCTTTCGAGCTACCTTTGCCGTTAAAATACGAGCTTTTTCGTGAGGATAATCCTGTTGCGGAATACGAAGTCTCAAGCGAAGAAAAGGTGTCCTGCCGTATTCTGACCAAATTTAAAGAGGAAATGCTTACTCCCGTTCAGCGGCCTATCGTTATGTCCGATATTTACTATTTTTTGTCAACAAGAGTTTTTCAGGATAACACGCCGTTTACATACAGTGAGCTTGCTCTTCTGGGACTTGAAAAGTACAATGTCTATGAGATCTTACGCAAAACACGCGGGATCACTCCATATGACAAATACTGGCTGAAATTCAGCGGCGATGACTGTAAGGGCTATGACGAGGCGCTCAGTAATTTCAACGAGCTGATGACCCCGAAGAACGTGTGCGTCCCTCCATCTGCTCCGTCTGCTGACGCGAGCGCCGATATGTCAAGTAATATCAGCCCCGCCGAATCGGCACAGCCTTCCGAACCGGCTCCCGAACCTCAGGAAACTCCAACAGCTGCTGAAAGCGCTTCAAGTTCGGGCGGCACTATGTCACAGGACGATATCGAAAAAATGCTTGCGGCGGCTACTGCCGAGGCTA
>JAFLUE010000085.1 GCA_022508945.1 Oscillospiraceae bacterium | reverse complement strand
ATAAGCTCTCTCGAAGCCAGCGAATAACGCATACCCTTGTGGTTCATCGCCAGACCGTCGCAAACGCCGATAGTAAAAAACTCAAACGGAACTCCGCCCGCGTTTCTGATACCGTCCTTTACATAACGTGAAATTTCCTGAAGGTGCTGATGGCCCGGAACATAATCGCTTGCCGCGCATACCACCGCGATAAACGGCTTGTTCATTTCGCTGTCGATAACACCGAGCGACTTCAGCACCGCTCTGTGAGGAGTTTTTTCAACTCCCTTTTTGATAAGATCACTTCTCATTTTCATTTTCCTTTCATATTATACGGTTAGAACCGATTTTTAGCCTATGTAAAAAGTCCAAATTCATTTTTTCGTCACCATACAGTTAATATAAAAAACTCAGATATTCTTCTTGGGAATCATAGAATATAATTTCAGGCGTAAACTCTATTGCTATATCCGCATCAGGCTGAATCGCGCAATCCAAATCATTGTTGTCAGCAATACAAATCCCATAATTACCATCCCTGCTAAAAATAACTCTTCCGGGTATAAACCGCTCTGACAACTCTAATTCAGTTAAATCGGGGAAGTTTTCTCTTAATACATCTTCTATGCTTTTTTCAACGGACTGAATGGAATTCTTAAATTTTAAAAATGAACTTCTTTGCAGATCAGAGATTTGATCCTCTTCATCCTCTGCTGTAGCACATACATAAATATAGTGTTCTTTATTCCACAATGTTAACTTTATTTGATTTACAGCTTGCCAATGATTCTGAAAATGAATTATACCAAATTCAGCATCAAACATATCTTAACTCCCTATTCTTATTTTGTTTTAATGTACCACTAATTAAATTCGACCCCAATGAAGCTTTATCGACAGTCTGATCAAGATTTAAAAAGCATTGCCGCACCGATAATTCCCGCGTCGTTTCCGAGACTGCAAATAACAATTTCGGTATTTCTCGCGCTGTTTTTTGAGTAAATCTGCTTTGCGACCGCTTCTTTAAGAGGTTTAAGCAGGATCTCTCCCTCGTTGCAGACTCCGCCGCCAATACACAGCACCTCAGGCTGGAATATATTAATTACATTTGTAATTCCGCAGGCAAGGTATTTTACATACTCATCGGTCACGGCTTTTCCAACAGGATCCCCTGCCTTCATGGCTTTATAAGCCGTCCGCGCCGAGCATCTTCCGTCTTCCTTAATTATATCGTTTATAATGCTTTTCGGATTTTCCTCGCCCGCCTTAAGTGTCATTCTTACAAGACCCGTAGCAGAGGAATAAGCTTCAAAACAGCCTCGTCTTCCGCAGCTACACTGCGCTCCGTCAACGGCTATGACCGTATGTCCTATCTCTCCGCCCGCAAAATTCGAGCCGCGGTATATCTTTCCATCGATTATTATTCCCGCACCAACGCCCGTACCGAGAGTAATTACAACAGCGTTTTTTGCGCCCTTTGCTGCTCCCGACACAAACTCTCCGTAAGCCGCCGCGTTTGCGTCATTATCGAGATAAACGGGGATCTTGAACTCTTTTTCAAGGTCGTCCCTTATCGGAGAATTATCAAATCTCAAATTGTTGCAGTTTTCAACAACTCCGCTCTCACTGTTGCAGGTTCCGGGCGAGCCTACGCCAATCGACTTTGCATCGTTAACGTTGATTTTCGCTTCCTCGCAGGCGGAAGTTATCGCTGATTTTATTACTTTAAGAACATCGTTGTATTCAAGTGAATTTCCTATGGAATTTGTCTTTATTTTAGAGCGCGAAATGACCTCGCAGCTATCGTTTACAACTCCGCAGGCAATATTTGTTCCTCCGATATCAACACCTATGTAATACGCCATAAACTCCCTCACAAAACAATTTGTTTAATAGCCAAGCTCCTGATTTACAATTATCACCTTAATTCTGTCCGGAACTCGCTGTTGTCCTAAGATCACATATGAACAGCATATCCTCGCGGGACTTTCACAAGGCTTTCCCGAGCGAAGCCTTTCACATTTTCCCGTTTTGGCGCAGGGCGTCTGACAATTGAGCCTTGCGGCGTTTTTCGGAGCGGCATACTCCTCAACGCGCCGCTTTGCTTCATCACGGTCCTTTACGATCTTATTCACTCCCGCGACAACTATCACCTGCTTCGGTCCGAAGATCATTGCGGAAACTCGGTTTCCGTTTCCGTCAATATTATATAGCTCTCCCTCCTCGGTCAGGGCATTTGTGCTTGAAAAAAACGTATCCGAAACAAATGCTTTTCTGAAAATATCATTTACCTCATCCGGCGTTTTTCCCTCTGAGCGATCTAAATATATCCCTTTATATTCGGACATAAGAAGTTCCGATACACCGCTTTCCTTAAGCGACATCGACCCGCCGGCAGTTATCAGCTTATCGTCCTTTATAAGCTCTCGTATCAGCTCGTAAAGCTCCTCACGGCTTTCGGCATAGTACGGCTTCATTTTGTTTCTGCTGAGCGCGTCCATTGTACGAATGATTTTGTCGTCCATAAAAACCTCCAAAGTTCAAAACTTTTTTCAGATAAGACCTGCCTTCTGCTTAATTGTAATTATTGAATTATCCGAAATATCAAATCCTCCGTCATTTGTATATTCACCGTACGGAATATAATACTCCGCGGGAGATACGCCATAATCGACCATATACAAAAACGAAGCTAAATGAGAGGTAAAATCCTGACGGCTGGCGTTTGTTTCACAGTCGTTATAGATCGAGTTGAATAAAGAATTAAGACGGCTGTTATCAAGCTCGCGATAATTCTGATTTATAAGCTCCGAAATAATATCGCCGACTATATTAAAGCGATAAAGCTCTCCCTCTCCGAAATCGACCTGCATGATATACGAGAACAAGGTATCTGCCGAAAACAGCTTTTCACCCGCATTTATTATTTCGGCACTGAAATTATCACTTATAATAACGGTTTTCGGTACGTTGTATTTAACGTTTCCAAAGGACTGAACAAGACTTGTAAAAGAATTCCTATCAAACATCGCGTATGAATCACACTTAACACCGGTTATATCCTTTACCACGTCAACAACGCCCTGTCCGCCCGCAGCCGCATAGACATTCGGAAGCGATTTCCCATGAGATCTAACGCTTATCCCCGAAGACAAAGGAATTAAAACAATACGGTTTTCAACGGCGTTGTACTCGATAAGCACAAACAGATCCGGATTATCCGCCGCTCCCTGCGAAAGCATGAACATGGCGTTGAAATTATCCTTTTCGGTGGGGCGGTAATTCTGAACAATCTCCCCGTTGCTGTTTACGCCTGTCTGTGTCTTTTCATCGGGGAACAAATACCACTTGAACGCTATGATCGCAACAAGCACAAAAGCAAGCGTTACTCCAAACGCAGTAAAGTATATATACCAGTTACTTTTTCTTTTTACCGACATAATAATCCTTTCTTTTTACAGCCGCAAGGCTCTAACAGTATTGACATTTTACGAAAGATGTAATATAATAGATGATGTGTTTACAATACCTTATATAGTATAACACATTTTTCTGAAAATTTCAAGCGGTGAGGTGCATATTGATGAATAATTTTTATCAAAGGACGTGGGCGGAGATAAATCTCGACAATTTACGCGATAATATCGCGATCTTGCGTAATTTATCCCCCGACAAAAAAATAATCGCCGTTGTTAAAGCAAACGCTTACGGTCATGGAGACATTCAATGCGCCCAAGCACTGAACGAATGCGGTATAAAAAATTTCTGTGTTTCAAACCTTTGGGAAGCCCAACGTCTTTATGACGCGAATATTGAGGGAGAGATACTGATTTTCGGATATTGTGATATTCCGATGGTTTTGGAAAATATTGACAAGAATTTTGTTTTTACCGTCGGTGATGTTGAATACGCAAAAGCGCTCTCCAATGCGGCATCAGGGAAAAAAATCCCTGTTAATATAAAACTCGATACGGGAATGAGCCGCGTCGGAATTGACACGGAAGAACAGCTTGATGAAATATTACAGCTTAATGGTCTCGACTGCCGCGCCTGTTATACGCATTTTGCCGTTTCAGACAGTCTTGACGATAGTGATATTGCTTTTACAAACGCCCAGCAGGAAAAAATCGAAAAATTATGCCGCAGCCGCGGGCTTAAATTCCACTCCCAGAACAGCGGAGGGATAATATACCATAAGGATTTCGCCGGAGATTTCGTCCGCGCGGGTATTATTATGTACGGTCAAAAGCCGGACGCGCGTTTTTCTGTTCCAAGCGGCATAAAGCCGATTTTTTCCCTTAAAAGCGTTGTTTGCCAGATAAAAACAGTTCCCGCGGGAAAAACCGTAAGCTACGGCAGAACATTTACCGCAAAGCGCGATACTAAGCTTGCCCTTATCCCCTGCGGATATGCGGACGGATTTAACAGACGGCTTTCGGGAAGCTGGAATGTAACGATAAACGGACATTCGGCGCCCGTATGCGGAAGAATATGCATGGATCAGACGCTTATCGACGTCACGGATATCCCCGTAAAAATCGGAGACGAGGTAATAATTTATTCGGACGAACCCGAAGGAGGAAATTCTCTTACACAAGCTGCCGAGCAGATCGGAACAATAAACTATGAGCTTTTGTGCGTGATCGGAACGCGTGTTCCGCGCATATACATAAAAAACGGAGTCAAAACCGAGATCCAGCGGTATCTGTAACACAAAAATCTCCCGAAAAGATTCGGGAGATTCTTGTTTTTAATAGCGGCAGCGTGCAAAATACTCAACGATTCCCTGAGCGATAGCGTCAGCCATTTTTTTCTGGTTTTCGGCATTCGCCATTGTAAGACACTCGCGCTCGTTTGAGATAAAGCCCATTTCAACAAGCACGGACGGGAAGCTTTGTTCGAGAGTTACTATGAAATAATCGTACTTTTCTTTGCGGTTGCTCTTTGTACCGTCGGCATAATGACTGTCGAAGAAATTGCTCAAATTGTTGGTAATATACTCCGCAAGAGGCTCTGACCAAGGAGTGAAATAATAAGCTTCTACGCCGTGGGCAGTCGTACTTGAAAATGAGTTGCAGTGAAGCTCAAGGAACATATCCGCGTTATATTTTTTAGCTTCTATCGGTCGGTTTTTCCACGCGTAGACCGTGCTTTCGGTAGGAAGACGTACAACGTTTGCGCCGAGAGCCTCAAGCTTTTCCGCAAGAGCAAAGGACATAGCGAGATTTACAGACTGTTCTGTAACGCCGCCGATCGCTCCGGGGTCAAATTTGTTTGCTGCGGTATATCCGTGACCGGGACTTATAACAATGGTTTTTCCCGCAAGCGAAGGAGTAGGCACGGGGAATTCGATCCTAAGCATACCGTTTTCATCGTATTTTGTAACAGCGCCGCTGTAAATTCCCGCCTGGCGAAGCATAAGCTTCAGTCTGAACTTCGGGATACTGTTCTCCTCAACGATCTCCCATTCGCCGCCGCTGAACAGTGAGCAGCCGCTGAAATCGGGAAGCGCGGTAACCGAGGTCACATTATCAAAGGTTATATAGATATACTCGGCGTTAAATGTGTTTACACCGTAGGGACCCGCCGCGGCGCTTACAAGAGTCTGGGAGGTCACAATATTAAAGCTGATCTTATAATCAAGCCCAAACGTAATAAAGCTCTTTCCTCCGCTATTTCCTATTTCATTTACCACAAGGGCGTTGTAGCCTATTCCCGTGCTTTCAAAGGTATAAACATCGCCCGCATTATAGCGCCTTCCCGAATCCGTTATTACATACCCGTCCGAGGATGATCTGTAGTAATCAATAGTCCCCGCAGGCTGACGGAAAAGAAGCGGCGTAGGTATTCTTCCCGTTGTCTTAGCGTCAAAGATCTCACAGTCATTATTTTCGATCCTGACATACTTTACATAAGAATCACTTTTTACAATAGGATCAATAGTACCGACAACTTCCCCTGTACCCGCGGAAGACTGGTCGGGGATAAGCTCGGATTTGAAATCCTCCCTTGGAGGCTCCGGCTTTGCCTGAATTGTAACAGTTCCGCCGTCCATACGCGCCTCATAACCCTTGTATGAGGCATGGAAGCTTATGCTGCCAAGATTTTGTTCTTTACCTATAATTCCTTCTCCGACGGTATAATATCCAACAAACTCGGAATAATCGCCGTTTGCGTCGATCTGATCCGATTTTCCCTTTTCGGTAAGATTTATTACCTGACCGTTTATAATAGCTGAAACGCTTGAACCGCTGTATGCGATCGCCACAAGAGCAATTCTCGTTCCTCCCTCAACCACAACGTCTCCCGTGTTTTCAATTGATTTCAGAACAACAACTCTGCGCTCGATGTTATATACGATCTTCTTTCCCTTGTGTTCAATGGTAAACTTATTTTTTCCAACCTCGAGATCTTTCTGGATATAGAAGTTACCCGCTTCATTAAGCTTTATTTTAACTCCGTCGAAATACACGTCGAAGTTTTCGTCAAATGTTCCCATAAACTTTTCGGAAGCGTTATAGGTAACATAAGTAAGCTGTTTGGGGGATACCATTTCAAGCTCTTCAAAAAGAGTGTCTGGGTTTATCTGGTTGTTAAAATACATTTTCAGCGTTTCAGTGCTGTTAAGGACGTTCTTTCTAAGCGCCGAAAGAGAATTGAACGCGCTTCCGCCGAGCTTATCGAATTTTTTGTCCATGATCGTAAGCTGACGTAAGAGCTGATCCTCGTTCCACTTAGTCCCGATACGGTCGTTGAAATGGTAAACATACATCTTTACGCCGGATTTTTCCGCAACGTCGTACCACCACGAAACAACCTTCTCAAAATTAAGCGCGGTATTTTCATCAGAGCCGTACGCCTTTACCATTACCAAATCGACAAGTCCGCTTTCTATATATTTTTTGGTGTTGCAGTTTCCGTCATATAAAGCGGTAATTGTGTCATTTGTACTCGAACCATCTTCATTCTGACTTTTGTTCGCCCACATATCCTCGATCATAACTCCCGCCGCAACGGTGTTGTTCGTTTTGTGGATAACCTCGCAAACGGTCCTGAACATATATTCGTTTATCTCATAAAGCCATTTTTCATACCCGATGCCCGATCCCGAATCAAGATAAACCGAAAATGTTTCCGCGGAGTTTTGTGTGTAATAATCCGTAAGGATTATACCGTCGCATGCATATTTGATAACAAATTTATGCGCGGCGGCGGAAAATCCCTCTTTAAGACCTCCGCCCTGCTCTATAACCTGATCCAGCAGAGAATTAACGTCTATCGTCACATAAGCCGATAGTCCCGCTTTATGAGCTTCTTCAATTGCCTTTTCGATAATCCCGCTCTCATCAAGCCCAAGATCATAGTAATCCTTTTCTTCCGAAGCCGAAGCGATTATAACGGCATTCATTCCATAATCAATGATCTCCGAGCAAACCTTATCAATGTTTTCCTCGGTAAAATCCTTTTCGGGAGTAAGAAATACCGCTCTCATATCGTCCTGCAAAAACACCATGCTTTCCGAATCCTCGGGAAACACAGTCTGCTGAGAATTATCCGTATCCTCATCCACAGCGTCGGGCGCAGTGTTTACATCTCCAAACGCTGTACCCGCAAGCATACTTAAAGCAACTAAACCGGACATTATTTTCAGTAAAAATTTCTTCATTGTAAATCACCGTTTTTTATAAATGCATTCCTTAAAGCTTCTTTTTCATCTTCAACTTTGTCTTTAACTGAGCTTGACGGTTTAAATATGCTGTTATATGAATATACACAGCATCCCGAATAGCTTTCAAGATTTCGCGCCGACAGATACTGGCGCGCGAGTATCTCCTTGTCATTTACCCATTCGAGCTTTCCCGTACCGCCGTAGGTATCCTCCAAACCGATCTTGGACGCCGCAATGCCTATAACAAGCGGAACATTTCCCTTCCGCGCGATCGCGTCCCACTCCGCACAGCACTTTTCATACGGCTGAGCGGAATTGTTAAAGCCGAAATAGACCTGAGGCATAATAATGTCAAGATAACCCGGCTCCGAACACCACTTTTTAACATCGGCATACATATAATCGTAATTATTTTTTATATTCCCTTGGCAGCTTACGCTGAACAGCATACTTTTGTTTACGCTCTTTACAGCCTTGTAAATTGATGAAACAAACTTGTCGCAGTTCGCGAATCGGAAATCG
The DNA here is from genome assembly GCA_022508945.1 of Oscillospiraceae bacterium. Classification (GTDB taxonomy): domain Bacteria; phylum Bacillota; class Clostridia; order Oscillospirales; family Ruminococcaceae; genus CAG-115. Next base: position 808 of record JAFLUE010000085.1, on the reverse strand, counting down.
GAAAGAGAGGAATAGCCGCTTGCGCTGAATGCCTCAGCGTCAAAAGAAGCGGACGTAGTCGGGTAAAAATAATCATCTATATGTATTCCGTCAACATCGTAATTTGCCGCTATTTCCGTAACTCCATCGGCAATCAGCTTAACGACCTCGTCATACGCAGGATTTAAGTAATAATATCCGCTTACAAGAACCGCACGTGTTTCCCCGCCTATCCAGCTTCCTATCTTATATCCGCTTTCCCTGCCTGCGTCCGCCGAAGAACACGCTCTCAGCGGATTTATCCACGCGTGTACCGACAACCTTCGCTTATGCGCTTCTTCAACTACTATTTCCAATGGGTCATAATTTCCGCCGAGATATTTTGTTCTCGGAAAAAGCGATGAGCTGTAAAACGCGTCGCCGTGTGAACGGGCGTGAACGTAAACCGTGTTTATTCCGAAATCAACGCAGTTATCAAAGACCTCGCTTATTGAAGCCCTGAATGCGTTTTCCGTTGAGCTTGACATTGATGACAGCTCAAGATATGAGATCCAAACGCCTCTGATCTCATCATAATTCAACGCTTCATAGTCATTATTCGGAAAAACAGATGGCTCATCTACAGTTGAGGAGCTTGTTGTGCTTGAACTTGACGAACTTGAACTCTCTATGCTTGAACTTGACGAACTCGAGCTTTTTGTGCTTGAGCTTGATGAACTCGAGCTTTTAATGCTTGAACTTGATGAACTCGAGCTTTTTGTGCTTGAACTTGACGAACTTGAGCTTTTTATGCTTGAGCTTGATGAACTCGAGCTTTTTATGCTTGAGC
>JAFLUE010000084.1 GCA_022508945.1 Oscillospiraceae bacterium | reverse complement strand
GATGAATTTTGAAATTCTATTTAAATCAATCCTCTCGCAACAACGTTATTTAAATCAATCCGCTCGAAACAACGTTAAAGCCTTGCTTTGATATTGAGGTTATCAACTTCCGTAAGCTATTCTTATACATTTTTGTAAAAATATTCTCTCTACATTGAAATTATCTCGCCAAAAACAAGCCCTAAACATCGCCAGAAATCCATTCTCGGAATTTCCCCGTTCGCCACGATATCCGAACGGAAAACCGTTTCTCCGTCAAGCGTCACCAGATATTCTCCCAAAAACTGTCCCTTTTCGACCGGCGCTTCGACCTGCTCCACAAACGTGTATTCATATTCGACTTTATAGGCGCTGCCTTTTTTGATTATACATTCAACGCCCTGCTGTTCTATGATCGGAACAATTTCCGATTCGGCGCCTCTAACGACCTTTATCGGAAGAAGCTTTGATATATCCTGCTCTGGAGTAAATTTCTGAAAGCTGTCAAAACCGTAGTCCAACAGCCCCTCGCATTTGTCAAACCGCTCATCGTCACTCTTACAGCCGAGCGCGACTGCCACAAGCCGCATATCCTTGCGCTCCGCGCAAACCGACAAACAATACCCCGCCCCGTCGGTCGTTCCCGTTTTTCCGCCTATAATGCCGTCATAGTATCTTACAAGCTTGTTTGTATTTACAAGCTGGGTCTTTCCTCCGCGCAGATAATCCAGCCAGATGAGCCAATAGCTCCTTAAGACCTCGAATTCCATAAGCTTCGCGGTCAATACCGCTATGTCCCTCGCCGTGGAATAGTGTCCGTTTTCGTCGTAGCCCACACAGTTTGTATATCGGGTGTTTTTAAGCCCAAGCTCTTTCGCGCGGGCATTCATCATCTTTACAAACGCCGCTTCACTCCCCGCCAAATGCTCGGCAAGAGCTATACAAGCGTCGTTTGCGGAACTTACGACAACCGCCTCTATAAGCTCCGCGACAGACATTTCCTCCCCCGGTTCAAGCCAGATGACCGAGCCTTCAGCCCCCGAGGCTCTTGAAGACGCCTTGACTTTTTCATCAAGCGACATCTCTCCGCTTTTTATTGCCTCCGCAACAAGCAAAAGAGTCATTGTTTTCGTAACCGAAGCCATAGCAAGCTTCTTGTCGGGATTTTTTGAATAAAGTATCTGTCCCGTTCCCGCTTCAAAAAGAATTTCCGCCGAAGCGCTCTCCTGTTCCGCGGCTTTTACAAAACACGTCGGAAAAAACGGCAAAGCCGCGACGGCAAGTCCTATTATAAAGCAGATCATTTTTTTCATAACGCACCCCTATTGTATTTCGTAATTCATAATGCATAATTCCGTAATTATCCCGCTCAAAAGCTGTGGTCCCACGGTTAATTGCACATTACCGATCAAGCATTACGCATTAAAAAAATTATTTCCCAAAAAAATTTATATATGCCTTGTCTTATAATTATGCCTATTGCATTTATGAAGAAACTGTGTTATAATAAGAGCATAATGAATCATTTCCGCGCAAACACAATTTTCGGCTGTGAGTTAATAACAGACTTTAATTTTTAAAAAGGAGCAGTTATGAATAACCCTGATTATAACCGAAACAACCAACCGCAAAGCTCGGTTTCAAAAGGCGAGATGTTTGTTGGTCTGAATTTGCTCAGTAAAATCGGCGTAATATTTATAATAATAGGTGTGATCGCCTTTTCCGCGGCGTCCGCGGGATATCTGCACGATTTTGTAAGAATGGCGCTTGTAATAGCAGTCGGAGCAATAATGCTTGTTTCGGGAGAGATCTTCTACCGAAAAAAATCGGTCATTTTCGCAAACGCGCTGATTTACGGCGGAGTGGCAGAGCTGTTTATTTCCGTGCTTATCGGAAGGCACGGTCTTGAAGTATTCAGCAGTGAGGCGGTGCATATCGTCGGGCTTGCCGCGGCGGCCATCGGATTTTTGCTTTCGGCGCGTTATAAGTCCCAGCCTCTCGCTATCGTAACGATCTTCGCTTCGAGCCTTGTGCTGTTCTCCTCCGCGTTCAGCTTTGATAATTCCGCTGCCTCGGCGTTTATCTGCGCGGGGTGCATTATGATGATACACGCTACTTCTGCGGTCATAGCATTCCGAAACAGCTACACTGTGCTTAATATCTCGGGCTGTTGTCTTGTATGTCTTGAGGCGCTGGTTTTTTATCCGATGTGTCTTGTCACTCTGCATGAAGACGCCAATACCACCACGCTTTTAGCGATCATTTTCGTTTTATGCTCGGGCTTTCTCTATATAAGCGGCGCGCTTTTAAACGCCGCCGAAAGCGACGGGCTTATGTCCGCTTCGGAAATTACAGTTTTGATCTTATCACAGAGCTTTCTGATCTTCTATACCGATATAAGTCTTTTCTTTGCGATCGGGAAAAATGCCGCTCTTATAGCGATGATAGTAATTGCCGTGATCTATCTTATCTGCACAATAGGTTATTCGCTTAAATTCTCAACGAAGTGTACTGTGTCGAATATCTTCATAAACCTGCTTATAGCGACATCATCTTTCTCGATCATCACTCTTGTAAGCGGCTCGGCAAACTACTACGCTATCCACGGCTTAGCCGCGGCAATTTTGATCGTCGGAGTCATTATTGAAAGAAATATGCTTAAGATCTGGGGATATGTGCTGCTTGGGATCGCGGAGATAGATTTTCTGTTTCAGCTTTTCATGGTCAATTTTAGGTTCAATCATGAAAATCGTTCTTCGGAAAAAATCCCGCTTCATATCGTCAATCTGCTTTTGTGGTTCGGAATAATGGCTTTCTTTATAATAATGAAGAAAAGCAACAGCGTTGTTTTCAAGATCTATTCCTGCCTTGCGTTCTTAAACGCGGGCATACTCGGAAGCAACCTGCTGCTGAGCGATCTGGGAGGCGCTCTCAGCCGCTCGGGAATGAGCCGCGGCTCCAGCATGATGGTAACCGCGCTTTTGTGTTCCTGCCTGTGGATGATATTGGGTCTGGTCTCGGGAAAGCTCAAATATCTTGAAGGCGCCGGTATGCCGACTTCTTTATCTTTCTACGCCATAGGACTTATGTTCCTCGGATTTGAAAACATCCTCCGCTTCGCCGCAAACGAAAGGGAGGTCATGCTTGACGGGCTTATGATAGCGATAACGATAATTGTAAACATCATTTCCGTACTTACGGTCCTGGATATAACGACACAGATCGCAAATAAAGCGCCCAAATTCGCAAAAGCAGTCGGGCTTGTCGTTTCATCATACGGCGTTATTACGCTTACTGTTCTTCTCGGCACAAACAATTTCGTAAAGTTCACCAGCTATATAATCAGCATAATCTATATCATAACCGCGGCATTGTGGATATTTATCGGGTTTAAAAAGCAAAATAAGCTTTTGCGCTATTTCGGACTGTCGCTGTCGCTTCTGGTTTCGGCAAAGCTGTTTTTGTTTGATTTCTATGAGGCAAACGATATGATAAGAACGCTGCTGTTTATCGGCTTTGGAGTTGCGCTTCTCGGAATATGCTTCGGGTATGGAATGGCGGAAAAGAAGCTTAGACAAAACAATCAAAAATAAGGCAAAATAGGGCTTGACTAATTTTGGAATTTATGTTATAATGATTTAAATGTCTCCGCGATTTCACAAATCAAATAATTTGATTTGCGCGTATCGGGAGACTGCCATAAATATAGATCAAAAATTGCAGGAATTAGCAAAATCATCTGAAACGGAGTGAAAATTTTTGAAAAGCAATATCAGAAAACCCGTGTTTTTTGTCATGTTATTCCTCATTGCCGCTTTTACATTCCTTTCCACAATGGGTGTAAAGACCTATTACGGCGATATAAAGCATTCATATATCTGGGGAATTGACGATATACGCTGGGGGATCGACATTCGAGGAGGCGTAAACGTTACGTTCGGCGTTCCGAAGGAGTATTCCGATAATAATCCCGTAACAGAAGAAGCCCTGAACTCGGCAAAGTCAATTATCGAAATGAGGCTTGTAAACAAAAATATAAACGACTATGAGGTCTATGTCGATACTGCGACAAACGGAATAATAGTACAGTTTCCCTGGCAGAGCGACGACAACACCTTTGACCCGCAGAAGGCGGTAGAAGAGATAGGCGAGACCGCCCTCCTTACCTTCCGCGAAAAACATGAGGTCGACAGCGACGGATTTCCCACCGGCGAAACAACATCCGTTATTCTTACAGGCTCCGATGTTGAAAGCGCAACAGCGGGATATGACAGCAAGGAGGATCAATATATCGTCCAGCTTAAGTTTAAGGAAAGCGGAAGACAGAAATTCGCGGAGGCTACCGAAAAGCTAAAAGGCTACCCCATTTCGATCTGGATGGACGATGTCTGCATTTCCTATCCTACGGTAAATTCCGTTATCACAAACGGCGAGGCTGTAATTTCCGGCTCGTTTACCGCCGATGAGGCTACCGAGCTTGCAAACAAAATAAACGGCGGCGCGCTTCCGTTTAAGCTCAAGGTCGAAAGCCTTTCGACGATCTCGCCTATCCTCGGTATCGGCGCAAGAGACGCAATGGCTCTTGCGGGTCTTATCTCATTTATTCTTATCGCGATATTTATGATAGTTTACTATCGTCTGCCCGGCGTTGTTGCGGTAATAGCGCTCACGGGACAGGTCGCGGGTATGTTTGCGGCGATCACGGGATTCTTCGGATTCAACGACGCCTCTTCGCTTACGCTTCCGGGTATCGCGGGTATTATCCTCTCGATCGGTATGGGCGTTGACGCAAACGTAATTTCCGCGGAGCGAATCAAAGAAGAGCTGAAAGCGGGAAGAACCATTGACGGCGCGCTTAAAAACGGTTTTGCGCGCGGATTTACGGCAATTCTCGACTCAAACCTCACAGTCATCATCGTTGCTGTAATTCTTATGGCAGTATTCGGAACGTGGTTCGGCGCTTCTACCGAGGGTACGATCTACTCGTTCGGCTATACCCTGCTTGCGGGCGTTATTATGAACTTCATTATGGCGTGTTGGGCAACAAGACTCATGACTATCTCGCTCTCGAAGTTCAAATGCTTCAGAAAGCCCTCTTTCTACGGCGTTTCAGGAAAGGAGCTTACATCGGATATCGAAAAGGGCAAGGATACCGTACAGAACATTGAGGTCAAGACAAGATCAAACGCCGATTTTGTAAGCAAGCGCAAGATCTATGTTATTATCTCCTCTGCCGCTATCGCGCTCACTGTTTTGTTTACCTTCATTCTCGGAGTAAACGTGGATATTCGCTTTAAAGGCGGTACGATCATCACCTATTCTTACGAGGGCAGTGTTGATACAAACGCGGTAAAATCTGCCGTTGAGTCTCTCGGAACGCCCCGTGCGACCGTTACTATCGGAACAAGCTTTACCGACAGCCTGAATACGATAGTTATTTCGTTTGCTGCGGATGAAAAAATGGACGACGCGATGCTCCAGAAGGTTTCCGCACAGCTTGAAAAGGATTTTCCCTCAAACAATATAATAAACCTTGACACAACCAACGTTTCCGCCTCCGCAGGCTCGCAGTTCTTTGTAAGCTGCCTTATCGCGGTAGTTGTCGCGTTTGTTCTGCTGGTAATTTATATCGCGTTCAGATTCAGAAAGATCGGAGGCTGGAGCGCGGGTATAATCGCTATTATATGCCTTGTGCATGATGTTCTGATGACATACGCGGTATATGTATTCTTCGGAATGTCGCTTGATTCCAACTTTATGGCGGTAATTCTTACGCTTCTCGGCTACTCGATAAACAACACTATCATCGTTTACGACCGTCTGCGTGAAAACCGCGCGAAGCACGGCGGAAGGCTTAACGACCGCGAGCTTGTAAACCTCTCGATAAACCAAATGCTCAGCCGTTCTATCATTACGACCGCTACGACAGTAACCGCAATGCTTTCTATCTCGATAGTCTGTGTGGTTATGGGCGTTACCTCGATCCTCACGTTTGCTATCCCGCTTGCGTTCGGTATGCTCGTAGGATTCTATTCCTCGCTCTGCCTTGCGGGTCCGCTGTGGATCTGGTGGCAGGAGCGCAAGTCCGACAAAAAGGGCGGTGCCGCAAAAGCGGCGAAAGCCAACAGCTAAGATTTTTTGAGGGAAAACTTTCTGAAGGAAGTTTTCCCTCAAACTCCCTTTCAAAGACTTTTAATACAATTTATCCGCCGCGAACTCTTTTTCAAGGCGGTTTTTGTTTCAAATAGTACTTGAAAAACCTACTGTAAAATGTTATAATAAACACAGTTGTGTAAATTGGTAAATCTTAAAATCAAAGTACGTTAATGTATTGAACAATAACAAAAAGTCTTTGGGAAAGGGGTATGTGGAAAACCTTTTCTGAAGAAAGGGTTTTCCACATAAAATGAAAGTGAGGTCAAATAAATGAAATTAGGAATGGTAGGACTGCCGAATGTCGGCAAAAGCACACTTTTTAACGCTCTTACAAACGCGGGCGCTCAGTCCGCAAATTATCCTTTTTGTACGATAGAGCCGAATGTCGGCATAGTAAGCGTTCCGGACGAGCGCCTTGATAAGCTCGCCGAAATGTACCACCCCGAGAAATTCACACCCGCGACGCTTGAATTTGTGGATATTGCGGGACTTGTCAAGGGCGCGTCAAAGGGCGAGGGTCTCGGAAACAAGTTTTTGTCGAATATCCGCGAGGTTGACGCGATAGTACACGTTGTGCGCTGCTTTGAGGATGACAACATTATCCATGTTGACGGAAAGATCGGCGCGGCAAGGGATATTGAGACCATAAATCTCGAGCTGATCTTCTCGGATCTTGAAATTCTCGACAGAAGGATCGACCGCGCGAAAAAAGCGGTAAAGGGCGATAAATCACTGCAAAAAGAGGTCGATTTTTTCGAGAGCTTAAAGGCTCACCTTGAAAACGGAAAGTCCGCAAGAAGCTATGAATATACCGACGAGGAGCGCGAAATGCTCCGCGATACGCCGCTTTTGTCAAATAAGCCCGTTATTTACGCGGCAAATCTGTCTGAAAAGGATTTTTCAGGCGGCGTTGAAAATAACGAACAGTATAAGGCAGTCACAGAGATCGCAAAGGAAGAGCATTCCGAGGTCCTGCCTATCTGCGCGCAGATAGAAGCGGAAATGGCTGATCTGCCGGACGATGAAAAAGAGCTGTTTTTGGCGGACATGAAGCTTGAAAGCTCGGGACTTGCGCGTATAATCAAGACCGGCTACAGCCTTCTGGGGCTTATATCCTTTCTTACCGCGGGAACTCCCGAGGTTCGCGCATGGACAATAACCAAAGGTACAAAAGCTCCTCAGGCGGCGGGAAAGATCCATACCGACTTTGAAAAAGGCTTTATACGCGCTGAGATCGTTAGCTTTGACGACCTGATAAGCTGCGGGTCAATGGCGAATGCAAAGGAAAAGGGTCTGGTCAGGCTCGAGGGCAAGGACTATGTTATGCAGGACGGCGATGTGACGCTGTTCAGATTCAACGTTTAATGTCACGGCGCAAAAAATTCTTTGAGGTGTTTTGGTGAAGAAGGTAATACGCTGCAAAAATTTAAACAACAGAAAAATTCTTGCACTTTTGATAATACAAGTATTTATGGGCGTCTCCCCCGTTCTTTTGCTTATTTCGTTTGTAAGCTTCAGACTGTATGAGCATAAGATACTCGCGATCATAATCATTGTTTTGATCTTTTTATGCAACGCCGCGTATATGATAACCGCGCGTCGTTATAATATCCTGAACAGCGGCAGGCGCGGAGAAAAAATGCTTTACAAAACCGTAAAAAAGCTTAACACAAACGGAGTTGTTTTCGTAAACCTGCCTATTCGCTATAAGGGCGGGCGCTCGGAAGCGGACGCTGTTATTATTGGCGAAAAGGGCATTGTTATCATCGAGGCAAAAAATCATTCGGGTTCAATTTCGGGTAGCTGGAAAGCGGAAAAATGGACTCAGACTAAGTATTATCCCAAGGGGAAAATAACGACCGCCGAAATGGAAAACCCCATAAAACAAATGCGCCGCCAGCGCGATATTGTAAAAAGTATCTTCAACGCCTCGGGAGAGAATGTGTGGGTCGATACCGTTTTGTATTTCTCAAACGAAAGCGTTCGACTCAAGCTTGATCTTCGTGAAAGCGACTATGTGTGCCTTGGCTCAAACGAGCTTTTGAATTTTCTTCAAAACCACAAAACAAACAGAAAGCTTTCTCCCGAGCAGATGAAAAAATACGAAAAAATATTAAACGAAGCACGCTTGAAAATATGACGGGAAGTTAAAATCTGCCCCGATTATTCAACAGTTTCAACTGTAAATTCGGTTGAAAACCTATTAAAAATTCCTTAAATTGTTGTGTGTTGCCTTTGTTTTCAACCAAAAACTCCAAAATCCTTGTAAAATACAGTTTTATTTGTTGAAAACATGGTTGATAACGTTGAAAGGTTTTAATCTCAAATTGTACATAATTTTTTGAATTATTTGTACAAGCTGCTGAAAAAATGCTCTGTACAGATACAAAGAAAATAGGATCAACGCTCATAAAATTTTAAACGACGTCACACTACAGGAGAAACAAAAATATGAAAACAAAACGGATGATATCGTTAATAGCATTCGCGGTATTTTCGCTTTTGACAATAACGGCAGCCTCGGCAAATTCCGCGCAGAAGCAGTGGTCGGGTCTGCATTCGACCGGCGCGGTAGTTACGGACGCCGACTGCCCTATCATCGTGGAAAGCGAGCTGCTTACGTTCGATATCCCCGATTTCCCGAGCAGCTACGGCAGTAATAATGATTACAGCGCGAACGTTACCGCGCAGTATTCGTTTTACAATCCCGCAGATTATACCGTAACGGCAACGCTTGCGTTTCCGTTCGGGAAATCTCCCGACTACAGCAGGGGCGCGGGTTATGCCGACAAATATGATATCACCGTAAACGGCTCCGCTATCGAAAAAACGGTGCGTCACACCATTCCGACATACGGCAATTCCTTCAGCCTTGAAAATGACCTGCCGCGTATCGTTGACGGATATAAGAAAGACAGATTTTATTATCCCGAGCTGACCGTAAAAAAATATACCGTTGAGATAATCGACTATGACAAGAGCTATAAAAACGCGGGCATCGGCTTTG
>JAFLUE010000083.1 GCA_022508945.1 Oscillospiraceae bacterium | reverse complement strand
TCGGGATTTAAGCCTACACTTTTTATCGCGTTTTTGATCTCGTCCTTGCCTATTTTATTTGAGATCTTCGCGAGAAATTTTAAGTTGTTAAATCCCGAATAATTCGGCAGAAATCCGGGAGTTTCGATTATTACACCGACGTTCGAGGGAATATCGATATCCTTGCCGATTATCTTGTCATTAACGCGTATCTCACCGATTTTATACGGCACTATCCCGCAGATGCATTTCATCAGCATTGTTTTTCCCGAACCGTTGCGGCCGATAAGACCGTGGACTTTTCCCGCTTCAAAGTCAATGTTTATGTTGTCAAGCACAGTCGCTTCCTTGAATTTTTTCGTAAGGTTTTTTACGGTTATCGCGTTCATCTTAGTCTCCTTTCACGTCAAGACTTTTCCGTCTGCCGAATAATAATATCGCGGTTATCAGTGCCAATATCAGCAGCGCAAGTATGCATATACAGTAAGTAAAGCTCGGACGCCTCGTAAGTCCTCCTACGTCGATTTTGTCAAGCGTGTTCCACGAGATCGGCGAAAACCACAAATAATTCGACTGACGGTGAGCGTTTATGGTAAAAACGATAAACGCGCTTCCTGTAATGATCCCCCACAGGCGCGTTCCCGTCAGGAGGTTGAAGGCGAAAACCAAAAGTCCCAGAAAGATCGCCGTAAGCCATGAAAGCAGAAATGTGAAATAACACGCTAAAAGCGGAGAAAAATATTCCACTACAGTAGATGAAATCTGCACGGAAGAAACTCCCGCTTCAAACTGGATACTCTTGTCATAGGCAAGCGCGGTAAGTACGCTTCCCCACTCAAAAGAGAATCCGCCGTAGAAAATTGTTGAAAGAATTGATGCCGCGAAAACGAACAGATAATAGATGCCGCTCGCCAAAACTATGTACAATATCTGTCCGCAAAGCCAGTTTGTACGCGAAGTTCTCATCATAATGAATATCTGGTTTTTATCGACAAACGGCGCGTCGCAGAACATTAAGATCACGGGGATAGTGAAAACTACCTTAGTGTAAAACTGAGAGTACATAAACGGAAATATCCAGACGGGCATATCAAACCCGAGAAAGTCTGCTATCATTTTTACGTTGTCCGAGTAGATGAGCGTCATAACAATAAGGAAAACCGCAATCGTCCATATCCTATAGTCTGACTGCCACTTTCGCATATTCTGAAAAGCAATACGGAAGATCGTTTTAAGAAAGCTCATTTTCGACCCTCCTTTTTACCTTGATTATGAAAACAATACCGAAAACCAATGCAAGGAAAATGAAAACCGAGTTTGCCAATAAAAACGCCTGAAGCGGCGGCAAGTCCGACGAAGAACTTGACATTGAATCAAGACCCAATTCATCGGGAAGAAGCTTTTTCGAAACGCGTCCCAAAGCATAGCTTAAAACAAGCGGCGTGCAGATAGCGATATACTTGCTCGGGAAGAACGCGGTAAGCATAAGCCCCGATATTGTCCACGCCGCACAGCTTATCGCGAAAGTAAACGCCACAAGCACGGGCGGAAGAAATGGCGCGCCCTGTAAGGCAAGTTCCCCATAAGGATGAGATACTTCATTGGGATTGCACAGAGGCATTTGTGTTGACTCTATCAGAATATAAACCATCATTCCCGCGAAAATCGTTATAAACGCCGCGAAAAAGCAGATAACAACGTTCGCTTTTGCATAAGACCCCGCCTTCTTTCGGGTTACGCACTCCGCAACTATCTTTGAGTTCCACTCGTCGGCAAAGTTTGAGGAAAACGCCAGAGCGGAGAGTACGATAAAAAGCTTTCGTTCGCTGCTTATGGAAAGAAGCGATTTTATGGTATCATAAACGTTGCCGTTGCCTGCGTCAAAAAACAGATCGTAAAACGTCAGGACGACTGTTGCGATAAAAGCCGTATAAAAAAGCGGAGAGCGAAACAATTTATAAAAATACGCTCTGTACATTTCAACTCACCTCTCTTTTAATCAACAACGATTTTTGAGCCGTTGTCGGTGCGGATAATTATTTTGTAATCCTCCCAATAAAAATCATCATCCATTTTGCCTACATACCCCTCAAAACTCCACGTAAGAACACATTCAATAGTTCCCTCTTCGTTTACCTCAATAGGATAATATACAAGCTTCGCGGTGTTTATCTTCGCGGTTTTCTTGCTTGAAAAATAGACGTTTGAAAGATAGCTTTCCAATTCGTTGAGCGCGTAATTGAAGTCGTACTTTATAGGTTCGTTTGATAAAACCTCGTATTCCTCCTCGTATACCGCGCCACTGTCCAAAAAGAATATATCGTCCTTTGAAACTCCGACTGTAAGTTTCGGCAAAAAGATCTGGGAGCTTCTCCCGTTTGTATGATTCTGAACGCTTAATGATACATCAGCAAGCTCAATTCCCGCGTAAACCTTTGGAAAAACAAGATAATATATCTCGTTTTCTTTAGTCATGGTGAGGCTGTCATTGAAAAATCCGTCGCCGTCATAATATTCTCTGAACTTTTCATAGCTGTCCAGGGTCACGGCGAAAATGTCCGGCTCTCCTAAATTTGTTATCCCAAGAATCGAGGTAAGACCAAGCGCGCGGCCTGTTGCGTCGCTTCTCGGAAATGCTTCAAGCTCGCCGTCGCCGCCGGGAAAATATTTTTCTCTGAAATAGTCCTCGAGGTGGTATATAGGCATCTGGTAATTCACCGGAAAGTCGATAGAATTATTGACCGGAGTGGGGGAGGTCTTTCCGTCAGCGAAACGAACAATATTTCTGTTGGGATCGGCAAATAAATATGATTTGTCGTCTGCTGTGTAATTGCCATTCCAGGTTTGGTCTTCAAGAATAGTCTTGCCGCCGAAAAACAGTTCTATTATTTCATCGGCGTCAAAATTTTTTTCTTTTATTTTTATCCTTATCGGCACATCTTTCGGTATCTCGGGCAGCTTAAAGCTTACCTCAAGATAATCCTTGCTGTATTCGTATGTTTCAATTTCGGTAAAATCGACGGAATTTGTCGGAGTCGTTTCTTTTTCTCCTGTTGGGAAGCAGCCGGAGAGTGTAAAAATTACCGATATTAAAACTGCCGCGGCGGCAAGACGTTTTTTCATAGCATATCTCCTTAAATAAATTGTGGTGAACGATCAGACGAGATTACGGCTCCCAAAAGCCGTTGATATACACCTCATCTTCTCCGGTTCTCCCTGAAAGATACACAATATTGTTTCTTACAAGAGCTATGTTAGAACTGTTGACATCGTATTGCAGAGTACATGTCTCATTGTTGCTTGTAACAGCTTTCCAACCTCCGGCGGTAAGAACGTAATTTTCCGGCCAGTTATTATTCGGCACTATTGCAATTTCCGCTCTGTTTGTGTTAGAAAGATTTCCAGAGTTTATTTTAACAGTGGCAGGTGTGAACCAAGAATAGCGCTTTTCTACTCCATTGGAAACATCAACGTAGTTTTCCGAGTGAGTACCGTCCATATCTAATGAAAAATTCGCCCAATATGCCTCTGCTAACGCCGTAACGCTAAGCGCGCCCATGCATACCGCCGCTGCCGCTGCGGCAGCGATTGTCTTGATTTTTGTCATAATAATGTCCTCCTTAAAAGTCCTGTGGGTTGTTTGTTATCCCACCTTTTTCTCCGCGCTGTAAATGGTGATAGTCTCGGTTTTTCCGCTGCTGTCAGTAAGCGTAAAGATCGATTTCAGACGGTATGTTCCGTTGGACAGCCACGTCTTTGGTGTTATCGACCGTTATGGTATTTGCTTTTATGGAACCTGTCCAGTGTGCGTCTTTGACATCGTCCCATATCCAGAACCAACCGCTGTACTTTTCCAAAGTCTGCTCAACGGTTATGCTTACTGCGCCGGTACCACGGGTTTCACTTGTACAATAAGCGGTATACCCACTTACAGTAAGTTTGCTTATGGGATTATATGCTACCTCATAAGTCGGAGCAATACCGTCATCAGCGGGCGGATACATTGTTTCTGCGCTTGTTGTTGCTACAAGGCTTGTACACAAAACAACCGCCGAAAAAAGTATCACCATTATTTTCTTAAAACCATTGGAATCTACTCCCATCAAAATTATTTGAGTTTTTTACTCTATTAAGTAAAACGATATGAAATCAAATCTGTTACAATATTATTTAAAAATTAATAAACTTTGGTAGATTCAACTAAATTTAATAAAATTTTTTTAGGCTAATTTTCCCGAACTTCTAAGATATAATCTCCGTTATCCCATATAACATCGGAACTAATATTTTCTTCATCACTTGCATCAAGGAACAACCCATAATGCCCGTTTATTTCAACTTCAACTAACTCACCTTTTTCTGTATTGTAGTGGAAGGTAAATTCCGATTTAACATATATATTGTATCACACGACTTGCTAAGATATAAAAACTGAAAAAACTATTGACAAAGTTTGTTGTATGTGATATACTGTATATAATATGATATATACGGTATATCCAAGGAGAAATACATGAAAATTATTTTAAAAAACAAATCCGAACTGCCGATTTACGAACAGATAGAACAGCAAATGAAAGCTCAGATACTTGACGGCACAGTAACGGAGGACGAGCAGCTCCCTTCTATCCGACAGCTTGCCCGCGATTTGAAAATCAGCGTTATCACAACGACAAGGGCATACAACGACCTCGCGGAAGAGGGTTTTATCATATCGGTCGCGGGAAAGGGATATTTTGTTGCTCCCCGAAACAACGAGCTTTTGCGTGAGCGTATGCTTTACGAAATGGAAGACGGGCTTGAAAAAGCTGTCATAAACGGACGGAACGCGGGACTCGGCGATGAGGAGATCGTCGCTGCTCTCAGAAAATTTATGGAGGGTTAATATGGAAAACATTCTTGAAATCAGCGGACTTAACAAGGCGTATGACGGCTTTGCACTTAAGGATGTAAGCTTTTCGCTTCCCAAGGGCTTTATTATGGGCTTTGTCGGAGAAAACGGCTCGGGAAAGACGACTACGATCCGCTCGATACTTAATATGGCGAAGATCGACAGCGGAAAAATAACCGTGTTCGGGCTTGACAGTGTGAGTGATACAATTGAGATAAAAGAGCGTCTGGGAGTTGTGTTTGACAGTCTGTATCTTGCCGAGCATCTGAACATAAAGCAGATAGAACAGCAATTGAAGCCATTCTACAAGGACTGGGACAGCGGCGAATTCTTTCGCCGTATAAAGGAATTTGACCTGCCCGAAAACAAAAAGGTCGGCGATTTTTCCAAAGGCATGAAAATGAAGCTTATGATCGCGATCGCGCTTTCACACAATGCGGAGCTTATCATTCTCGATGAGCCGACAAGCGGTCTTGATCCCGTGGCGCGCGACGAGTTGCTTGATATTCTGACCGAGTACATTGAGGATGAAAACAGGGGAGTGCTGTTCTCGACGCATATAACCGCCGATGTCGAGCGTATAGCGGATTATGTAACAATTCTGCATAATGGCAAGGTCTGGTATACGGGGACAAAGGATGAGCTTAGCGAGGGCTATGCTGTAATTAAGGGCGCGGAAAATGATATTCCTCCCGAGATCAAAAGCAGGCTGATCGGCTTTCACGCATACAGAAACGGCTTTGACGCGCTTATAAAAACCGACGACCTCGCGGGAATACCCGATACTCTCGAATACGAAAAGGCAAGCATAGACGAGATATTGGTCTATATCGCAAAGGAGGACAAGAATGAAAGACATTCTTAAGGTAATGCGCTTTGATTTCCTTACGGCAAAGCCGCTTGCGTTCAGGGGATTTATTATTGTCGCCGTTATTTGTTTTACTCTGAGTTTGTTTTTTTCCCCGCTTATCACATCGTATATTACATTTGCTGTATTGATATTTATTATCCCGCTGCAAAGCGTTGCGGACAAAAGCAGTTTTAACAAGTTGTATGGCATACTGCCCGTAAAGCGCAAAAATATCACGAGAGCGAGATTCCTTTACTTGTTTCTTGCATATTTTTTCGCTGAACTGCTCGAAGCAGTGCTGGCTGTGATCTCGTTTAATCTCAAGATGTACAAACTTCTTCCGAACCAAGACGGCGAGGCTGTACAGCTCTTCAAAGAGAGTTTTGAAGATACTACACTGATATATGTTATGATAATCGGAGTATTCGCCTTTATCTGCCTTATGTTTTCCTATATGGAAATGATGGCACAGATCTTCGGAAGAGAAAACGAAATGAAAATTATCCTTATTACGCTGGGAGTTCTGACCGCAATAGCTATCTTACTGTCAGTGCTTAACAACTATGATATGCTTCCCCCGATAAATGTACCTAAATTGCCCGAGGACATCGGAGGAAGAACAATAGTTGCTGTAATAATCAACGTCATTATGCTCGGTATATGTCTGCTGTTCGGCGAGATAACCGCAAGTAAGCTCGCAAAGCGCGAGCTGTAAGGAGTGAGATATGAGAAAGATTCTTGACCTCATAAAGGTCGATTTGATAACCATGAACGGCGGCAAAAACAACATGAGAATGATTTTCGTGGGTTTCTTTATTTTCTGCGCCGTGACTGGATTTCTGTTTTCATCGATGTTTGGAATTATATTTCCGCTTATTATGGGAGCCTTTTTTGTACCGATGCTGTTTCAGAACGAGCTGAAATACCACAGTGAGAAAATGTACAGTGTTATTCCGATAAAAAGGCGTGACCTTGTAAACGCTCGGTTTCTGCTTGCGGTCGGACTTTATACCGTGCTGTTTCTGATATTCTATCTGCTTATGCTGCTGGCAATGAACATCAGGCTGAATTATATCATATTCGGAGAAGAGGCGGCGGCATTTGACAGGATTGCGTATTTCGCTTTGATGTCAGGCGGAATGTTTACAGAACTCGGGTTGTTTAATCTTATGTATTCTTTTGGCTATGCGTTTGGTCTTATAGTCACCGTCGGACAGTTCAGAAAATATTTCAAGAACAGCGCGGCATTCAGCAGAACGTTCACCTTCGACACAAGCAAAGAAGCACACAGACAGGAATTTACCGCGGGGATGATCGTTCTCGGCATAATGATTGTCGTGGTGCTTGCCATAGCGGATATTCTTCCGATCATTCCGATGTTATTGCCGATACTTGCGATCTTGCTTCAGCTTGCTCAGGCGGCGGACGGCTTTATGCTGAGCGCGGTGATGCTCGTGATATCCGTATTCACCGCAATATATAACTATATCTGCACGGTGGTTGAATACGACGAAAAGGAGCTGTGAGGAGAAGCGATATGAAAAAGATATTCAAAATAATAACGGCTGTCCTTTTTTCGGGAATTATGCTGATAACCGCAATTCCCATAAAAGCCGAAGAATATAACTCGGTAATACTGCCCTCGGGAATGACCGCGGAGGAATTTCAAAGCAAGCTGGCGGAAATCAACCTCGCTCTTAGCGCAGATGAATCCGGATTTGCTTCCGCTGTTGTCGGCGTGTTTAAAGGCGATGAGGTGGTATACACGGGGTATTTCGGAAAAATTGACATTAAAAACAACATTCCCGCCGATGAAAATGCCGTATACGAATGGGGGAGCATTACAAAAACTCTGATATGGGTGAGCGCGATGCAGCTTTGGGAACAGGGAAGGCTTGACCTTGAGCGTGATGTAAGAGAATATCTCCCCGACGGTTTTTTTCGACACCTGTCATACGACGATCCTATCACCATGCTGAACCTTATGAACCACAACGCGGGCTGGCAGGAGACCGCCCGCCCAATCTGGAAAACTGACGAAAACGCTGTACTATCGCTTGGTGAGGAGCTGCGGGCGATAGAGCCGGCGCAGATACACCGTCCCGGAGAGGTCGCGGCTTATTCAAACTACGGAGCGGCTGTGGCGGGTTATGTGATCGAATGTGTTACGGGACAGGATTTCTGCGAATATGTCCACGAAAACATATTTGCCCGTCTCGGAATGGAGCATACCGCGCTTAATCCTACTCACAGCGACAACGCGTGGGTTTATGAACAGCGAAAGAAAACGAAAAGTTATGGTTTTACTTTTGGAAATGTTATCGACCTCGGAAGCAAACTCGATTATATTCCCATATATCCCGCGGGCGCGGCTACGGGAACTCTCGGCGATCTGATGACCTACGCTCAGGCTCTGGTAAGCAACGACGCGCCGCTTTTTCAAAACAAGGAAACGCGGGATATCATGTTTGCGGGTACGGATTTTTACGGCGGATCGGATATCCCGCTTTGCGCCCACGGCTTCTGGTATGAGGAATATGGCGTGAGGATATGCGGTCACAACGGCGCGACAACTGCGGGACAGGCAAATATGGTATTCGATCCCGAAACAAAAACAGGGCTTGTGGTAATGGTAAACGAGCCTGACGGAAACAGATTTCTGTATGACACACCGGCGCTTGTATTCGGAACTCTTCCTGCCGAAAAGTATACCTCGGGAACAACCCAAAAAGCAGACCTCAGCGGATATTATCTTCCTGCGCGTTCGACCTACCGCGGAATGCTGAAATTTATTTCTTATTTGTCGGCAATATCGGGGGATAATTTGGGAGAAGCGGCAGATTTGGGAAATGGCGTGTATCTTATAGATTATGCGGGAGAGAAAATGCTGGTGGGCTTTAAAACCTATCCCGACGGCAGCAGCGGACTTCAACTGGCGTCTATGGATATGATCAAGGACAGCTTCTATCTTATAAAGCTCTGTTTGTTGACGCTGTATTTGCTGACGGCGGTGGCGGCGGTGTATCTTCTGCTTATCAGGCGCAAGCTGAAAAAACACAGCAGACAAACGGTTTATAAAGGTTCGGCGATAATGACCGCGGGACAGATCGCAAGGATCGTTTCGGTACTTGCGATGATTTTATCATTTGTTGTCTTTCAGACCAATCAGGCGGGAATACCCTTCGCGGCGGGCGCTGTTATAGGCATTATACAAATGCTTTGTATAGCTGTTTGCGCGGTATCCGCAGCAAGCACGGCTTTTTTCATAGCTTCGGGCAAAAAGCAAAAGGCGCTCAATGTTCGTTATATTTTCAATACGGTGGGATGTGTGATCCCAATAATAGCGATTGTATATTTTGAAATGTATGTTTTCTGGAATATCTGATAAAATGAGCCGCTGTAAATCTATACAGCGGCTCAGCTTGTAGAAAAAGTTCAGAACTACATAATAGAGCATTGCGAAATTTCAAAA
>JAFLUE010000082.1 GCA_022508945.1 Oscillospiraceae bacterium | reverse complement strand
CGAAGGTTTGTGCGGCACTATTTGGTTTTACTCGAATCCAGCAAGATCTTTTTTGTAAAAATCCGACGCGCTCGGAGACCTCCGAGCGCGTTTCTCATCTATAACTAATCTCTAACTTCTGATCTCTGACATCTATTTGGGTTTTCCACAGTTTTTGCAGAAGTTTGCGGTTGCCGAGTTTATCATTCCGCAGCTGCAAGTCCAATTGCCGTTTGCCGGAGCAGCAGGCTGAACAGGCTGAACGGGCTGTACGGGTTGTACGGGCTGAACCGGCTGTACGGGTTGTGCAGGCGGTGTGGGCTGTGTTGGCTGCGCGGGTTTTGCGGTGTTCTGCTGTCCGGAAAAAAGATTACGGATAAACGAGGGAGTGGCGGAATAAGCGCTGTCAGGAAGCTGAGGCAAGCCCTCGGCTCTGCGGTTGGCGCTGTCGATCCCCTTTTCAACGTTTCCGAAATGTTCGATGAGGAAAGCCCAGAAAGCCGTCTGAGCGACAGTAGACATGAAGTTTGACAAAAATGTAGTAAACGAAAGGGATCTTACCGTATAAATTATTGTCAGTACAAGTCCCACAATAAGGTTTACTATCATCACAACATAAAAAATTCTTTTCCAGCGTGTCTTCATTACAAATCCTCCATATAAAATATAAGATCTTGCCGATTCCCTATTGATTTCAATTTTAACACAAACTTCTGTTTTTGTCAACACATAAAGATACGAAATATTTTCGGTCTCCGTTCAATATTTATGCGGCAAAAAAGCAGGCCATTCTAATAATCCATCATAATATATTGACAAAAAGAGTAAAATGTGGTACAATATAATGTGTATATGCGGCAGATTTTGTGGAAGGCATTCGGAAATATTGAAATATAGGCTTAAATTATTATGACTTATATACAGGACGGTGAGAGATATGGTCTGCGGGCGCTGCAAAAGGGCATTTGATGAAAGTAAACAGGATTACTGCGGTTATTGCAGGACCGTCCACACCAAAGACGGAAAGGCTATCCGCGACCTCAAGGGAATGCTCTGTTATCTCACGGAAAAATTCGGCACGGAAACGCTTCTTGACAGACGGCGCGCGGATGCGCTCTTCGCGGATTTTTTTCCAAAAGAGGATGCTTTGAGAAAGCTTTGTTTTGTTGCGCTTTATGATGGCTGCGCGCAAAAGCTGTACGCGGTCAAAGGTAAACCGTTTGAGGTAAGATGCGCGGCGGCGACAAAGCTTGTAAAATCGCTGCGCGACGAGATAGGCATTAAAGGACGGATTGCCGCCGAGGCAGTCGAAGCGGTCGGCTGTGCGGTGGGGTGTGAGATATCGTTCAAAAAAAGCGAGGCTCTGCCCGCTTCGGAAACCGAAAGCAAGAAGAACGTGACCGACGCCGCCGAGCAGTATTCTCTCGGACGTCATTTCGACAGGCTCCGCGAATACGAAAAGGCGCTGTACTGGTTTGAAGCGGCGGCGCTCCAGGATTTCGGCGAGGCGGAATGTTATATGGGCTTATATCGGCTCGAGGGACGCGGCGGAATACTCAATATCGAACAGGCGCGCGAGTGGTTCGTAAGAGCGGCGGAAAACGGAGTCGCACAGGCGGAATATTATGTCGGTTATTTTTACGCCGACGGGATAGCCTGCGAGCCGGACGAAAACAAGGCTTACGAATGCTTCCTCAAAGCGGCGAAAAGCGGCTGTGACGAGGCAGTCGAAGTGATAGCGCTATGCTATGAAAACGGCGTTCATGTGGAAAAGAACAGGGAGATCGCCAAAAAGTGGCGAAAGCACCTGCTGACTCACGAGGCGTATTTCGAGGAACCGACCGCGGAAGTGCCGAAAGCCGATACGGACGACGGCGAGGCGCTTTATCAGAGCGCGCGGCGGTGTCTGGCGGAAAAGGACTATGTGGGGGCGGCGATGTTTTACAAGCGCGCCGCGGAGCTTGGGCATACGCGCGCGCAGTGTTCCTACGGGAAATGTTTGTATACGGGAAACGGCACGGCGAAGGATACAGCCGAGGCGTTCCGCTATTTCAAAATGGCGGCGGACGGAAACTCGAACATCGCGCGGTATAATCTCGGGGTCATGTATCTGAAAGGCGTTTATGTGCCGAAGGACGTAGATAAGGCGCGGGAATATTTTTCCTTAGCGGCTCAGGGCGGTCATGAGGAAGCGGCGAAGATACTCAAAAAGCTGAACAAATAACAATAAAACAACGTTATTATGTTGTTTCGTGCGGAATTTATTTAAAGAGAATTTCAAAATTCATCACTTTGCGGCAGCTCCGCTGCCGCAAAGTGAGAACCGCACAAAATTTTTTTGCAGAAAAAATTTTGTGCTTTTTGAAATTCGTTCGTTGAAATAACGTTGTTTTGGCGGATTTTTTGCGATAATATTAGGCGGCGGCGAAATCATTTAATTAAAACCACACAGTGGCAGTGAGCGAATTTATTAAAAAACCAAAACCACGCGGTGGTTGTGAGTGAATTTATCTAAAAAATCCAAAACCACTCAGTGGTCGAGAGCGAATTTCAAAAAGGTCGAAATTTTTCTTGTGAAAAATTTCGACCGGTTCTCACTTGACGGCAGTTTCGCTGCCGTCAAGTGATGAATTTTGAAATTCTTTTAAATAAGGAGGAAAACAATGAAAGCAGCGGTAATTTTAACAAAATGCAAGACGACCCACGGACTTTTCGGTATCCGCGCGGAACAGCGCGAGGACGAGGCTTGGTACGCGACTTGGGCGTTCAAGGTAAGCGAACACACGGCGGGGCGCGAGAAATTCGGCGACACGGAGATTTCGGGAAGCGTGTATGTTACGACCGAATATCCCTCTTGCCCGTACTGCTCGGCGAAGGGCTTTTTCCAGTGCAGCGAGTGCGGAAAGACGACCTGCTGGAACGGCGAAAACGAGACGGTTTGCGAGTGGTGCGGAAACGCCGCGGAGACCTCGGCGGAGGAGAATTTCGAATCGCTTACGGGCGGAGGATTCTGAATAATTGACAATGGACAATTAAGGTGTCGCTTCGCGACAATTTTAAATTTTGCGCCGAAAGGCGCTCCGAAATTGTCAATTGTCCATTGTACATTGTCAATTGTAACACTGACGCGGAAATATATTGATCGATAATGGATAATACAATGAAGAACGCAATTATTTTCGACCTTGACGGAACGCTCTGGGACAGCTCAAAGCAGGTCACGGAATCGTGGAACGTTGTTTTGGGCAGATATCCCGAAACCATGGACCATAAGATCGACGTATCGGATATGCACAGGTTTATGGGAAAGCAGATGGACGAGATCGCGAGGCTGATGATGCCCGACATTGACGAAGCTCTGCGTAAAAAGATCATGCTTGAGTGTATGGAGTATGAGCTTGAATATCTTTCGGAGCATAAGCCCGTTTTTTATCCGAGGCTTTATGAAACGCTCGTGGAGCTTTCTGAAAATTTCGGGCTGATGATCGTAAGCAACTGTCAGGACGGCTATATCCAGCTTTTTATGCGGCTTTCACAAACCGAATGCTTCTTCTGCGATTTTGAGAGCTTCGGAAAAACGGGGCTTTCAAAGGGTGAAAACATAAAGCTGGTGATAAAGCGAAATTCTGTCGCAAGAGCGGTTTATCTCGGCGATACTCAGGGCGATCTTGACGCGGCGGATATGGCGGGAGTCACGTTTATCCACGCGGCGTACGGCTTTGGAAAAACCGACCGAGAGACGGCAAGGATAACGGCGTTTGAGGAACTGTTGGGAATAGTTGGCTGAAAAAACGCGGCCTTGGCGGGGTGACGCTCGGATATTACGTTGTTTTGGCAGTGTTTATTTAAATTTGAAATTTCAAAACCGCACGCCGCTGCGCGGAGTGCTATCCAAGCACGAAATGCTCACTGCGCTGCGCTTCCGTGTTTGTTTTTTGAAATTTCGTTTACGCCTAAAACGCGGTTGTGGCGGCTTATCACTCGGTTAAAACAAGGTGATCCCGAAGGACGAATTTTGAAATTCAAATTTAATTAAGGAGAAAAAATTATGTTAAAGGTGGGCGACATTGTTCCGCTCGAGCTTGGCGGAAGCGCGAAAATAACCGATATTCTCGGGTCGGGCGGTCAGGGAACGGTCTATCGCGCGGAGTATTCGGGAAAGGAATACGCGCTTAAGATATACTTCCCGAATAAGCTTAAAAGCCCCGAAATTTTTCGGGATAATCTCCGCACGCTTACCGAGGACAAAAACTCCGACAGCGCGTTTCTCATGCCGCTTATGCTTACGGACAGTGTTGATGGGAGCTTCGGATTTTTAATGGAGCTTATACCGAATGAATACAAGCCGTTTTCGGACATACTGAACGCGCGCGTTAAGCTTCAGGGGCTATATTCGGTGGTGAATTCGGCGATAAGGATAACCTCTGCGTTCCGCTCTCTCCACAACAGCGGCAAGAGCTATCAGGACATAAACGACGGCGGTTTTTTCATACGCCCGTCCGACGGAGACGTGCTTATCTGCGACTGTGACAACATCGCGCCGTACGGAGAGCATTTAGGGATCGCGGGAAAGCCGGGATATATGGCTCCCGAGATCGTGAGGGGCGAAAAGGCTCCCGATAAATTTACCGACAGATATTCGCTGGCGGTCGTGCTGTTCAGGCTTTTGCTTCGCGGAGACCCGCTCGAGGGGAGCAGGGTGCTTAAAAGCGTATGTCTTACGGAGGAAGCCGAGCGCCGCCACTACGGCTTTGAGCCGCTTTTTGTCTACGACCCGAACGACGACAGCAACCGTCCCGTTCGCGGAGTTCACAACAACATCATAAAATTCTGGCAGATAATGCCCGATTATATCAAAGAGGCATTTGAGTTTTCGTTTACGGTAGGTCTGAACGAGCCGCAGAAGCGTCTTATTGAGAAGCAGTGGTTAGATCTGCTGAAGAAGATGCGCGGGGAGATAACGGCGTGTTCGTGCGGGATACAGAACTTCCTGTCGGCAATGAAGACCGATGAGGAGGGGAAGCTCATATGCGCGTGCGGCACACATTTCGCGAAGCCGCTTTCGCTTGTGGGGGAGAAAACGAGCGTATTGTTGTTTGACGGAGCGAGGGTCTTTGACGATGAGGCGAGGGCGTGTGCGGAGGTCGTACGAAACAAGAAAAACCCGGGGCTGTGGGGTTTGAAGAACCTTACGGAGAGTGAGTGGGGCTATGTTTTGCCGAATGGCGAGGAAAAGACCGCTCCAAGCGGCAAAGCCGTGCCTATCTTTGTCGGAACGCAGGTCACAGTCGGCGAGGAAAAGTTCAAAATAGAGAGCATATAGAAAAACATTTCGGAACAACGTAATGGAGAATCGCGAATTTCAAAAAATTTTAAGCGGTTCTCACTTTGCGGCAGCTCCGCTGAGCGTTTTGCGAAGCATAATGCGGTAAAGTGATGAATTTTGAAATTCTTTATTAAATAATTCCGTCAAAGCAACGCTTTTTGTTTTTGGAACACTTTATATGCAAAACAGCCTTTAGAAAATATTTTGAGAAGCGCACAAAAAGTCTTTGAAAAAGGGGCGTGGGCGCGTTATTCGCCTACGGCGAAAAACGCTAAACTTTCTTCAGAAAGTTTTCCCCACAATATAAAAAGCAGTTTTGAAGTATACTGTTAAAGCGGGAGATACTCGCTGAAATGTTGTTTGCTTGGTGGGAAGTTGTTGTGACTGAAATAGATTGCAAGAGCATCTGCCGGTTCTCTTTTTTGAGGTTAGAAATTTAGAAGTAAGAGGTTAGAATCGAAATATGAAAGTTAAAGCATAAATGATAACTCTAACTTCTTACCTCTAACCTCTAACAGCACACCCTTTAGCGCCTGTCTTGCGACGTTTCGCCGCTTCGCGGAGACAAGGGAAAACTTTCTGAAGAAAGTTTTCCCTTGACCCTTTCAAAGACTTTTCGTGAGCGCCTGTTGTTTTGGAGGATATGTTATCCACTCACGGTAATCTATAAAATCGAGGATCAGAAAATGGACATAACAATAAGAAAAGCCGAACCGCGCGATATCCCGCGGATAACCGAACTTCTGTATCAGGTGCATAAGGTCCACTCGGACAAGCGCCCCGATCTCTTCAAACGCGGCTCGAAAAAGTATGATGAAAACGAGCTTTCGCAGATAATTTCCGACAGCGAGCGCCCGATTTTTGTGGGAACTGACGAAAGCGACAAGGTCCTGGGGTATGCCTTCTGCATTTTTCAGCACTTCGGCGACAATTCGCTCGAAAAGCACGACACTATTTATATAGACGATCTGTGCGTTGATGAAAGCTGCCGCGAAAATCACATCGGCTCCGCGCTTTACAGCCACGTCCTTAAATTCGCAAAGGACTGCGGCTGTTATAATGTCACGCTCAACGTCTGGGCGCAAAACGACAGCGCAATAAGCTTCTATAATAAAATGGGTCTTTCCGTACAGAAATACACAATGGAGAAAATACTTTGATCAATGCGTAATAATTGGCTCAGGTCATAACGAACAAGCATTATGCCTTACGCATTACGAATTACGAATTGTTAAAAACTTGTGTCTATGTTGAATACATAGTTGAATACTTTTTGTGCAAAGTCGCCAATCTTGAGGTTTTCGTTTGTGTAAATATAAGCAAAACAGCCGAATTTCAAAAATAATCCTTAAAATTTTCAAAATGCCTGTTGACGAAAAATATTTTTTGGGATATACTTACTTACAGAAGGAAGGTCTGAGCCGAAAACGTACGGATAATATAGATAAGTCCGAAAAAACGGCGGAGATCCCTTTTAAACTTAAAGCAGAGCAAAAGTACATTCAGGTTGCTGCTGAAACAAACGATGGAAAAATGGAGGTTTCTACTATGTGCGTTAAAGACATTGAAGTAAAAAACCAGGTTGGTTTGCACGCAAGACCCGCGACATTTTTTATCCAGAAGGCTAACGAATATAAGTCGTCCATCTGGGTTGAAAAGGAAGAACGCAGAGTAAACGCGAAATCGCTTCTCGGTATTCTTTCCCTCGGTATCGTAGGCGGAGCGAAAATTCGCATCATCGCTGACGGTTCCGATGAGCAGCTTGCGATCGACGGCCTTGTAAAGCTTGTGGACAGTGAATTTGCTGAGTAATTCAGCACGGCGTCAGGTTCTTATCAGCGGGGGGCAGAATGTTCTGCCCCTTTAGTTTTTCGAGATCGGTAATCAGTGATTGATTTTTATATATTTAGATATTTTTTAGATACCGGGCGGTATAATTCTTGATGCTGAGGAGGGGTTTTTTGACTTCCATCGAAACTATTCTGAAGAAAAACGCGGATGATATTAAAAACGAGATCTCGTCCGATGAAACGGGGCTTTACGCGGCAGTCTCAAAATTTGGCTGTAATTTGTTTGCGGTTTTGTTTGGGCTGTTTAAGTCACTTGTGATCGCGGTATTGTTTGGGATCGCGGCGTTTTTAAGATTGTTCAAAAGAATAAGGCTCGGACTTTCAAAAGCCTTCAGCAAGCTCCTTTCGGCATTCGCGTCAATGCTTGGGCGCTACAAAAAAGCCCTGAATACAAGCAGAGCCGAGGTAAGCCGCGCCAGAAAAGAGGGCGGATTTTTCGCGGGAGTCGCGGCGCAATTCAGGTTTTTAGGCAAGATCATTTTCGGAAAACGCGGCTTCGCAGTTACCATATTCAACTACGCGCTGCCGGTAGTCTGCTGTGTTTTCCTTTTCAATATAGTAGGCTATGCAACGAATCAGACCTATGCTCTCAAGCTTACGGTAAACGGACATTTCCTCGGTTATATCGAGGACGAGACCGTCTACTCAGACGCCGAACAGATCATTTCAAACAGAATAAACTATACAGGCTCCAATTCCGAGATAGTTAATTTTACTCATGACTTTGAGGTGGATATGGTCGGGTACGGCACTGTGCTTTCGACGTACCAGATAGCCGACCGAATGCTCCAGCTTCTTGACGCTGAGATCGAATCGGGCTTCGGAATGTACATAGGCGACGAATTTTACGGCACTCTCACAGACCACGCCGTTGTTGACAGAACGCTCGAAAACATTCTCAACAAATACCGCACCGATAATCCTACTGAAACGGTCGCGTTTGACAAGGAGATAACCTTTGTGCCGGGAATTTATCTTGCGGACAGCTTTGTTGATGAAAACGATATTGTTGAGCTTGTAAGCTCATACAAGTCGGTTGCGGCATATTATACGGCGGTTCAGAACGATTCTCCGTACAGTATATCCGAAAAGGTAAATATGACCTATGAGGAGCTTGCGCGGCTAAACCCCGGCTTTAACAGTTCTACAGCCATTCATATCGGCGATCAGATAAAGATAACCCAGGAACAGCCCTTCTTAAACGTGATCGTTACGCGCGAAGAACACTATAACGAGGAATTCGCGTATGATACCGAATATGTTCAGGACAACACCCGCTATGTCGGAATGAACGTTATCCGACAGAACGGCGAAAACGGAGTTCGTGCGGTTACGGCAAGCGTTTCTTACATAAACGACGTTGAGATAAGCAGAAAGGTGCTTGTGCGTACCACGACCAAAAATCCCGTAACCGAGATAATAGGCGTAGGCACAATGCCGCGTCCCGCAAACTCCGCGCCCGGAACGACGGTTGAGGCGGGCAAGTTTATCTGGCCGGTAGGCGGAAGCGGCGGAAGGAAGACCTACGGCTATGCCGCACCGGGATATTCGACCCACCGCGGACTTGACATAGCCGCGCCCTACAGGACGCCCGTATTTGCCGCGGAAACAGGCACAATAACGCAGATAAACCCGAGCGGTTATGGCGGCGGATGGGGTACGTTTATTGTTATCCGCCACAGCAACGGCATTTCAACGCGCTATGCTCATATGTCAGGCATTGCGAACGTTTATGTCGGGCAGACCGTAACGGCGGGACAGCTTATAGGGTATGTCGGAAGTACGGGAAATTCCTCGGGAAATCACCTGCACTTTGAGGTAATAATCGGAGACGTCCGAGTCGATCCGGCGTATTATCTGCCAAGTCATATTTAAAAAGCAATTTCAAAACCGCACGGTGCGCCAAAGGCGCACCGTGCTATCCAACAGACGCGGTTCCGCGAATTATGCCCTTCGGGCAAAACGCTTCGCTGCACCGCGTCTGTTAATTTTTGAAATTTGGATTTAAAAAGAATTTCAAAATTCATCATTTGATGGCAGCGGAGCTGCCATCAAATGAGAACCG
>JAFLUE010000081.1 GCA_022508945.1 Oscillospiraceae bacterium | reverse complement strand
GAAAAAGTTCAGAACTACATAATAGAGTATTGCGAAATTTCAAAATGCAGCAGCCACGGCGGCTTGGCAAGCGCACCGCGCCAAAGGCGCGGTGCGCGGTTTTGAAATTTCCATTTAAATAAGGAGGATACACTATGCACCCCAAAATTGAACGGCTTGTCGAAAACATGGAGAAAGTAATTATCGGAAAGCGCGATGTTATAGTAAAGATAATCTGCGCCATGCTTGCGGGAGGTCACGTTCTCATAGAAGACGTTCCGGGAGTCGGAAAAACTCTTATGGCTCAGACGCTCGCGAAGTCGGTTTCGGGAAGCTTCGGGAGGATACAGTTTACGCCCGATCTTATGCCGTCGGACGTTGTGGGATATACGGTGATAGATCTGAGTGGACACTCGGAATATCGCGCGGGAGCGGCAATGTGCAATTTCCTGCTTGCGGACGAAATAAACAGGACCTCGCCAAAGGTCCAGTCCGCGCTTCTTGAAGCAATGGAGGAGCTGCAAATTTCCGTTGACGGAATAACGCATAAGCTCCCCACACCGTTTATGACGCTTGCGACTCAGAACCCTATCGAGACCTACGGGACATATCACCTTCCCGAGGCGCAGCTTGACCGTTTTATTATGCGGCTTTCGATAGGATATCCCGACCGCGAGGCGGAAAAAAGTATGCTCGAAATAATGCCGCACAATATCGAAATTTCGCCTGTTATGACGCTTGAGGAGGTCATGGCGCTTCGCGCGGAGGCAAGCGGAATTTCGGTATCGAATGAAGTGAAGACATATATTTTAGCAATAGTAAGCGCGACAAGGACGCGCCAGGAAATAAAACTCGGAGCTTCTCCGAGAGCTACGATAGCGCTGTTCCGCGCAGCACAGGCAATGGCGCTTATAAACAGCCGAAGTTATGCGACTCCCGACGATGTAAAGGCGGTGGCGTCGGAGGTGCTTTCACACAGGGTCATTTTAGCCGCGGGACAAAGCGCGTTTCTTGATTCAAAGGCGGTCATTGAGAACATTCTTAATGAAACGACAGTGCCCGTTTAGAGGTTAGAAGTTAGAGATCGGTTGTTACAGCCGACAACAGACCGTATAAAACAACAGGCGCTCACGAAAAGTCTCTGAAAGGGACAAAGGGCGCATTATGCACACATTATTCGCCTACGGCGAAAAAAACTACGGTGCAAAACGCTAAACTTTCTGAAGAAAGTTTAGCGTTTTGCACCGTAGGCTTATCTGTTCCTCGTTTTCATAGCGCGGTCGATCTCACGGGCGGCGTCGCGCTTTGCGGCGGTAGCGCGCTTATCGTGGAGCTGCTTGCCTTTACAAAGCCCGACTTGGATTTTAACACGGCTGTCCTTGAAATAGATGGAAATGGGGATAAGCGTTAAGCCTGCCTGTTTGACCTGACCGTAGAGCTTCATAATTTCCTTTTTGTGCATCAAGAGCCTGCGGACGCGGTATGGGTCGCGGTTGAAGATGTTCCCCTTTTCATAAGGCGCGATATGCATTCCGCGGATAAACATCTCCCCGCCGTCTACCGATATCCACGAGTCCTTGAGATTCACGCCGCCCGAACGAATGGACTTGACCTCCGTTCCGAACAGCTCTATCCCCGCCTCATAGCTTTCAAGTATAAAATATTCGTGCCGAGCCTGACGGTTTTCGGCTATGGTTTTTGTGTTCATAAATTCCTCTTTCTTACAGCTTGCTTTGGTTCATTCGTTTTCGTTTTCCTCTTCCGATACAAGATTGTTATACTCCACATATTCTACACGCGAAACCTTCTCAAATGCGGCATAAAAATCATCTCTGCTCTTAAATTCCGAATCTTCGTCAAAAATCATTTTATAACCCGAATCATTTATGTAATCATTCACGCCGATTGTAAAGGTTCCGTTGTAGTTCTCATAAGTAACATCCTTTTTAAATTTTTCTCTCAAACAAATTGGCTATGGTATATTATAACATAAACATCTGAAATTTACAAGCCGATTTTGAAGGCGAATGCAAAAAGACCTGCTTGTTGAAAAAGCGGGCAGATTTTGCAAAAAAATGACGATAAATTTGTACAATATTAAGCCGCAGAGAGGTAAAATCTGCGGTTTTTTGCGTATTTTGACGAATTTTTGCAGGACTTTTAAAAAGCTCTTGCAAATAATATAAGGTTGTGATATAATAACTTTTGGTTAAAAAGCGCTGAAAGAGAGGACGATTTTATGAAATACAGCGAGATGAACAAGGAACAGCTTCTTGCCGAAAAGGAAAAGGTTTCGGAGCTTTACAACGAGTTCAAGAGCCGCGGGCTGAAGCTCACTATGGCGAGGGGTGTTCCCGCGCCGGAACAGCTCGATCTGTCGATAAATATGCTGCTGCACTGCCTTGACGGCGACTATAAATCAAAGGGCGGCGCAGACTGCCGTTCATACGGAGTTTTAGACGGTATTCCCGAGGCGAAGGAGCTTTTCATGGAAATGCTCGGAGTAAACGAGGACGAGATCATCGTCGGCGGAAACTCCTCGCTTCAGATGATGTACGATACCATTATAAGAGCTATGCAGCTCGGCGTTCTTCACAGCGAAAAGCCGTGGTGCAAATATGACAGTGTTAAGTTCCTCTGCCCTGCGCCGGGATATGACAGACATTTCGCGATGTGTCAGGCGCTTGGGATAGAGATGATAACTGTTCCGTATAAGCCCGACGGTCCTGATATGGATATGATCGAAAAGCTGGTCGCGGAGGACGAGACGATAAAGGGCGTGTGGTGTGTTCCGCTGTACTCAAACCCCACGGGCATCTCATATTCGGACGAGGTCGTGCGCCGTTTCGCAAACCTGAAGCCAAAGGCTAAGGATTTCCGCATTTTCTGGGACAACGCATACAGCGTTCACCACCTCTATGATGATGACCAAGACGAGATATTAAACATTATCCGCGAGTGTGAAAAAGCAGGAAATCCCGATATGGTATTCGAGTTTTCATCGACCTCGAAGATATCTTTCCCGGGCGGCGGACTTGCGGTCATCTGCGCCTCCAAGGACAACATCAGCCTTATCAAAAGCCAGATGGCGTATCAGACCATCGGCTTTGACAAGCTCAACCAGCTTCGCCACGTAAAATATTTCAAGAACTTTGACGGTATCAGAAAGCATATGAAGGCTCACGCGGCGATCATCCGCCCGAAATTTGAGGTCGTAATGTACATACTCGAAAAGGAGCTTGCTCCGCTCGGGATAGGCGAATGGACAAATCCGAAAGGCGGCTATTTCATCTCGTTTGACGCGCCCGAAGGCACGGCAAAGAGGATAGTGTCCCTCGCGAAAGACGCGGGAGTCGTTATGACAAACGCGGGAGCTACCTATCCGTACGAAAAGGACCCCCGCGACAGCAACATCAGAATAGCGCCGACATATCCGTCCGCAGACGATCTGAGAAAGGCGATGGAGCTGTTCTGTGTGTGCGTGAGAATGGCGTACCTTGAAGCAAAACTCTCCTAAAGGAGAGTTTTGCTTCAAATTGACAATGTACAATGGACAATTGTCAATTAAGGCGTCCGCTTCGCAGACATTATTTAAATATCCGCGCCCGCAGGGCGCACCATAATTGTCAATTGTCCATTGTACATTATCAATTATTTATTCCGAGCTGATTTATTTGGGATTTGATTATCTCAAAGGGCGTGTATTCAAACGGTATCTTCCGCGCGAGGTTCGGGAAAACATACTTGAATTCATATCTTTTCCCGTAAGCGAGAACGGTTATGGTATAGCCCGATTCAAGTATGCCCAAAAACTTATATGGCGCGTAATCGACCGCTAAAACGTCCTTGTAGAAGATGATATACGAGGGTCTGCCGCGGCGGGAAAAGATGATCTCCCTGCCTGTGGCTTCATAATGCCAGTGTTCGCCGCCTCTGACAAGGTTTGCGAAAAAGCTAAACATTCCTGCGCCGAATAACCAAATTGTAAATGCCGACTCAAAAAGATCGCCGTTTTCGCTGTCGAACATAAGGGAGAACAACAAGAATAAAAAGCCTGTCAAACAAAGCGCTCCGACTCCCGCAACAGCCAACATTATAATGTTCTTTTTGCCCGTAAGCGCGAAATTCACCGTTCCGCTTCCGAGACGGCGGCGTTCGGGCGGAACCCTGCTTGCGGACGGCTGAGATACGCCGTTTCCGCTCTTCCAAGGGGTAACGGGGGGCTGTGAGCCGTCCGCGCGTATCCCCGGCATCTGCGGCGCTTTCTTCGGCTTTTCGAGGCTGACCTTTTTAGGTTGTTTGGTATAGGTCGGCCGAGAAGATATTTCCGCTCGTATCGCGGGCATTTGTGTTCCTTTTTTGGGCTTTTTAAGGTTGACTTTTGGCGGATCTTGCGGACGTTTAAATACTTTAGGTCGGGTGACTTGAGCTTCACGCTCGGGATAGATCTCTCCGTCAGAAGCTTCGGCGGAGCGGTCTGAATACGCAAGAAGCCCGTCATCCGTTAAATCAAGTACAGGCTCGTCTATTGAAACAGGCTCGGGGAAAAGCTCATCTCCCAAATCGAGTGTTGAGCTTATGGGCTTGTTTATGTCAAACGGGTCAATTGGATCTATCGGCATTTTGTTCACCTATTTTCTTTCGGATTATCTCAAAAGGATATTCCTCGGTTCTGCCTAAATATTTTCGCGGAGCAACAACATAATCAAAGCTCAGCGAATATGTCTTCATCTTTATGGTTACGTGAACTCCCTGTTCTACCCAAAGGAATTTCATGGGTCTGTATTCAACGCTCACCGCGTCCCTGTACAGAAGGTTTATAATGCCCTTGCCCTTTCGATAAATGAGAAATTCGAGGTTGTTGGCTTTATAGCGGCAGGTATATCCGCCGGCTATACCGTTGAACAAAAGGACTTCGGCTATGATCGGCAAAACAAGCAGCGCCAGCATACGCAGCGGGTCAACCCTAAAAGCCAGAACAAGCTGACCGATACTTGTCGGGTCGAGTATCGCCGCCTGTACGACAGTAAATGCCGTAAACAGCAGATAAAGCGTAAGAAGCCCCAGCGGTATCATCAGAAGCGCAGTCTGTTTTTTGGAAAAGGCGCGGCGTATAACGCCCTGTCCGATAACAGTGCGCTCGTAGAGCTTACGGTCGAACTCGCGCCCGCGGCGTTCGGCTTCTTCCTGCGTTAATTGACCGTTGTTATCGGGAGCGTTATTCGGCATTTTGTTCTCCTATCTCTCGGCGGACAATTTCCTGA
This sequence comes from Oscillospiraceae bacterium, assembly GCA_022508945.1. GTDB lineage: Bacteria > Bacillota > Clostridia > Oscillospirales > Ruminococcaceae > CAG-115. The sequence continues at coordinate 3,994 of JAFLUE010000081.1, read as the reverse complement.
ATAATAATTTCAAACGGGAAATTATCATGGTGAAACCGCATTGCCCGCGGAACCACATAATCGAATTTAAGCGAGTAGGTTTTCATTTTGATTGTAACGTGAAAGCCCTGATCGAACCAAAGGTATTTCATGGGCTTGTATTTGACGCTCACCGCGTTTTTGTAGATAACGCTTAAAATTGGCTTTCCCTTGCGGGTTACGGAAAATACGGTCTGATTTGCTTCATAGTCGCAGGCATAGCCTCTGACGATGTATTTGAACCACACGACCTCAAACACATAGGGCAGAATAATGAACAGGATAATATAGTGCGGTTTCTGAAATATCAGCACCGCGATCCCGGGCGGATATGATATAATTATGACAAGCAGAATTACCGACGCAACCGCCGAAAACCCTCCCACCAATACAAGAGGTATCGTCATAAGCGCCTCGATCTTTTTCGAGTATGCGCGGTAGATTACGCCCTTTCCGAGAAGCTCGCGCTCACTGAGCAGCTTCAGTCTTAGCTGTTCGCGGTGTTCAGCTTCTCTTTGTTTTGATTCCTCGGAAGCTTCGAGAACGCTTTCGGGATCTGAGCTTATGTGATCTTCAGGGTCATTTTGCATTTTGTTCTCCTATTTTACGGCTGATAATTTCAAACGGAAAGCTTTCCCTATGGTTCAGCATTGCGTGAGGAACGACATAATCGAAGCTATACGAGCAGCTTTTCATTTTAATTGTAACGTGAAAACCCTGCTCTACCCAGAGGAATCTCATGGGCGTATACTCGACACTCTCGGCGTTTTTGTACAGAATGTTCATAACGGGTCTGCCCTTTCGGGTCACGCGGAATTCAACGTTGTTTGCTTCATAATCGCAAGCATAGCCGCTGATGATTATTCTGAACCAAAAAACCTCAAACACCAGCGGCAAAAGCATATACGTGACAATGTACGCAAACGCCATCATAAAATTGGTAAGATAAAAAAACAGATTAAAAAGTGTAAACAGCAGGTATAGGGCGTTTAAAGCAAGTGGGACAGACATAAGCACGGCGGTTCTTAGCGAGAACGCCGAGTATGCCGCGCCCTTTCCGATTATCTCCTGTTCATAGAGGCGTTCTAATCTTCGCTGTTCTGATTTTTTTTTAGCTCTTCCGCGCTTTTATCGTCGGGCTTTACAGAGCTTTTTATAAACGTCACCGCGTCGCCTGTCACGGCGGACTCAACGTCCTCGATGTCCTCGGCGATCTCGGTGTTTATAGCGGACTCAACGTCCGCATAATCCGCCAAGTCCGCAATATCCGAAACGTCGTCATAGTCCTCGTTATCCGAAAGGCTCTTCACGTTTTCGGCAGAATTATCTTTGGTATTTTCGTCAAAAAGCTCGCTTGAGGGGCGCTTGTTTTTCGGAGCGATCTCAGCCATTTCCGTGTTCGCGGGCTTTTTTTCGGCTTCGCCTTGCGGGTTGCTGCTGTTCACGCTGTTGTCGCTGCTCCCGGTTTTCCATGGTGCGGAAGACTTCGCCGAGGCTTTAAGCTCGGGCATCTGCATGGAAGCGGATCTCTGAGCTTCGCTCTGAGCGGAAACGCCCGCCATTTTCGGTCTTGAGGTCGACCTCGGAGCAATGCTGTCCATTGTTACAGACTGTTTTTCGGGATCGACCGCTGCCATTTTCTCGCGATATCCCGAGTTTGGCGGGAAGACGTCGCTCTCATGCTGTTTACGCAGACGTGCGCGGTCGATCTCATTCTGGGATACGGGCTTATCCGCGCCGATCTTCTGCTGTTCATAAAGGGCAATTTCGTCGGCTCTGCGGCTCTCGATTATCTCGAGCCTGTCTTTGATGATATAAAACGGAGTTGTTTTTTCGGACTGATACTGACCGCGGAAGGAAACGCCGAAATTCTCTATCTTATTGGCGGCTGTGATCTCCACGTCATATCCTTTGACCTTTCCGAGAAAATACTTCGGGATAAATACGATCGACTGAACCTCGTCATAGCGTATAACGTGGGTATCTCCTCCGATCATGGCTACAAATTTGTCCTCCGTTGCGGAATAGCGGCATTTCATTCCGCTGAAAATGCGTGCAAGGATAACGCCCGCTATGAGGAAGATCAATACCGTACCTATTCCGATAACTATAGCGGAGGTCATGGATATAAACATTGCGGGGCTGGTGTCGTTATAGTCCATCAACAGCTCATGAAGCAGAGTAAGCGCAAAAGTAACGACCGCCCCCTCTAATATAAGCGCGATCAGAAGCGTAACAAAAACGGCAATACCCTCGCCTTTATACGGCGCGCGGTATTCTCCGCTTTCGGAAAAGCTGAAGCGTCCTATCCCCTCGGGATTTGTATAGTTTTTTTCGAGCATTTTATTACCACCCTTTTTCAGTTGACAGTAAACAGTAAGGCAATGCCGTCTTATAAACCGAAAACTGCCCGCGAAAATTTGATTTGATATAATTATAACAAATAAAAAACTCCGTGTCAAGCGGATTAAGATAAGAGAGTGATTTTTTTGGAAGCATTTGAGTATTTTAAGGATCTGGCGATCATAATTGTTGCCGCGAAGCTGTGCGGACTGCTGGCGAAAAAGCTTAAAGCGCCGCAGGTCGTGGGGCAGATAGCGGCGGGACTTCTCATAGGACCGACTGTCCTCGGAGTTGTCGAACAGACCGACTTCATACTTATCATGGCTGAGATCGGCGTTATACTGCTGATGTTTTCGGCGGGACTTGAAACAAACCTGAAGGAGCTGCTGAAAACGGGACCGGTGGCGCTGACTATTGCCTGTGCGGGCGTATTCGTGCCGCTTGTTTTGGGCTGGCTTTTGTACAGCCTGTTCTTCGGGTTCGCGGAGTTTGGCTCCGATGAGTTTTTCAAGGGCGTGTTTATCGGAACAGTCATGACCGCTACCTCCGTCAGCATAACCGTCCAGACCCTGCGCGAGCTTGGGCATTTAAAGGGAAAGATAGGCACGATCATTGTAAGCTCCGCGATAATCGACGATGTTATAGGGATAATTGTGCTGACCTTTGTAATAGGCTTCCGCTCGTCCGACGCAAAGCCCATAGACGTTGTGATAAAGACCGTTTTGTTTATTGTATTCAGCGTCGTTGTGGGATTCCTGATATATCTGCTGTTCAAATTCCTCGACAAGCGCTCATTCCACCACAGAAGAATACCTATCTTCGGCTTGGCGCTTTGTTTTATCATGGCATACTGCGCGGAGGAATTCTTCGGCATCGCCGATATAACGGGAGCATATGTCGCGGGAATAATTTTATGCAACCTTCGCGACGCGGAATATATCTCGGGAAAAATGGATATTTCGAGCTATATGCTCTTCGGACCCGTGTTTTTCGCGAGCATAGGACTTAAAACCACCTTCAGCGGATTTACGCTCCAGCTTTTGTGGTTCTCGCTGGCGTTTGTGATAGTTGCCATGGCGGCGAAAGTCGTAGGCTGCGGGCTTATGGCAAAAGCATGGAAGATGAACTTCAAGGACTCGCTGAAGATCGGCGTGGGAATGATGACACGCGGAGAGGTCGCGCTTATTGTCTCGCAAAAGGGCTTGTCCGTCGGAATGATGTCGCCGCAGTATTTTACATCGGTCATATTGCTCATACTCACAAGCTCCGTCATGTCGCCGATTTTCATGAAGCTCCTCTATCACGGCGAGGATAAGCCCGACCATCAGCACCCCGACGGTATAAACTTCGACATAGACGAAACAAACGAGGTCTACGCGGAGTTCTGAGCCTTATCCCCAACAGTCGTCTCTGTTATACCCTTTCTGGATTTGCCGCATTACTCTCCAAAGGGCGCATTATGCCCTTTGGGATACCGAGTTTTTGTTTGATTAATATATAAAAACATTATGACAACCAACCGCCGTTTTCTAACCTATAACAAAAAAATGCCCTCGCTATGCGAAGGCACTTTTTTATTATGGAGCGGATTACGAGGCTCGAACTCGCTACCTCCACCTTGGCAAGGTGGCGC
>JAFLUE010000080.1 GCA_022508945.1 Oscillospiraceae bacterium | reverse complement strand
GACGCGGCGGCGTGTCCCGCGTTTGATGTGCTTGAAATGGCGACAAAGGGCGGCGCGCTTGCTATGGGACTTAATGACTGCGATGTGCTTGCGGAGGGTAAATGCGCTGATTTTGCCGTTATTGACCTTAATCAGCCGAATATGCAGCCGCTTCATAATATCGCGAAAAATCTCGTTTACGCGGGTTCTAAGCAGAATGTAAAGATGACAGTAGTTGACGGAAAAATTCTCTACGAAGACGGAAAATTTACAACGGTTGACGCTAAGGAGATTTATTCAAGAGCAAATAAGCTTGCGAGAGAGATCTGCGGTGATTAAATAATATGAAGATTTTAATTACGGGCGGAACGGTTTTTGCCAGCCGCTTTACAGCCGAGTATTTTTCAAAAAACAACGAGGTTTATGTTCTCAATCGCGGCACTAAGCCGCAATCTGAAAATGTATATCCTATTATCGCGGACAGGCATAATCTCGGCGATATACTTAAAAAATATGAATTTGACGCTGTTCTTGATATCTGCGGATATAACGAAACAGATGTCAGAGATTTGCTTTTCGGCTTAGGCAATTTCAAAACCTATATTTTCATAAGCTCAAGTGCGGTTTATCCCGAAACCCTCAATTCTCCATTCAAAGAAGAATATGAAATCGGCGAGAATAAGATATGGGGCGATTATGGCTTGAATAAGATAAAAGCCGAGCGATATCTTACGGAGAATTGCAAAAACGTTTATATAATCCGCCCGCCTTATCTTTACGGAAAAATGAACAATTTATACCGCGAGGCGTTTGTCTTTGAATGCGCGGAGCAGGATCGTCCGTTTTATGTTCCGAACGACGGTAAAATGTTCCTTCAGTTTTTTGATATTGAGGATATGTGCCGATTTATGGGGATACTGATTGAAAGACAGCCTAAACAGCGCATATTCAATGTCGGAAATCCGACAAGTATAAATATTGTTGATTGGGCTAAGTTGTGTTATAAAACGGTCGGAAAAGTCCCGGAATATCGCTTTGTTGAGCACGATATTGACCAAAGAAGCTATTTTCCGTTTTATAATTACGAATACAAATTAGATGTTGAAAAAATGCTTGAGCTTATGCCTGAGGTAAAACAACTCGCAGAGGGCTTGAGTCAGTCATACGAGTGGTTTAAGATAAATCGAAAAGAGGTTCGCAGAAAGAAACTGATTGAATTTATCGATAATGATTTGAGAGGTTAATATGCCGTTTTTACCTGTTTCAAGAGAGGATATGGACAAGCTGGGGATATCGCGGCTTGATTTTATCTGCGTTACAGGCGACGCTTATATTGACCATCCGACGTTTGGGATCGCGATAATTTCAAGAATGGTCGAGGCTGCGGGTTTTTCGGTCGGGATAATCGCCCAGCCGCAGTCCGACGCTGATTTCATGGCTCTTGGCGAGCCGCGCTGCTGCTTTATGGTTACGGGCGGAAATATCGACAGCATGGTATCAAACTATACGGTTGCGCTGAAAAAACGCAACGACGACGCATATTCACCGGGAGGTAAGGGCGGAAAGCGTCCTGACCGCGCAGTCATCACCTATTGCAGGGCGCTCAAAAGGCTGTTCCCCGAAGCTGAGATCGAGATAGGCGGGCTTGAGGCGTCGCTTAGAAGATTTGCTCACTATGACTATTGGAGCGACAGCGTCATGCCGTCAATTTTAGTGGACAGCGGCGCAGATCTGCTTATGTACGGAATGGGCGAGGTAACTCTTTCGGAAATGCTCAACCGTTTTAAGCAGGGTCAAAAGCTCTCTGATATGCATGACCTGCGGGGGGTATGTTATCTTACAAAGCCGGAAAACACGCCGTTTGGCGCGGTTCAGTGCGACAGCTTTGAGATCGTCCGTGAAAACAAAAAAGCATATGCAAAAGCCACTCGAAAGCAGTATGACGAGCAGGATGAGATTTACGGAAAAACCTTGATCCAACGTCACGGAAATATGATGCTTGTTCAGAATCCGCCCCAGCGCTCAATAACTCAAAAGGAGTTTGATTACGCTTATGAGCTTCCGTATATGAGGACCTACCACCCGATGTATGAAAAGGACGGCGGCGTTCCCGCAATTCAAGAGGTCGAGTTTTCCATAACTCATAACCGCGGCTGTTTCGGTTTCTGCAATTTCTGTTCCATAGCCCTGCACCAGGGCAGAAGAGTTCAGACAAGAAGCGAAGGCTCGGTAATAAACGAGGCGGTGATGCTGACAGAAAAACCGAATTTTAAAGGATATATTCACGACGTCGGCGGACCAACCGCGAATTTTCGCCATTTATCCTGTGAAAAGCAGGAGGAACACGGACTCTGCAAGGGCAGAAAGTGCCTTGCGCCGACACCGTGCAGCAATATAAACGCTGACCACAGCGATTATATCAAGCTTTTGCGAAAGCTTCGCTCAATTAAAAAAGTAAAAAAGGTCTTTATCCGCTCGGGTATTCGGTTTGATTATATGCTGCTTGACAAAAACACCGATTTTCTTGATGAGCTTGTTGAGAATCATGTAAGCGGACAACTTAAGGTCGCTCCTGAACATGCTTCAAATAAGGTGCTTGATTTGATGGGAAAGCCGCATATCGAGGTGTATGAGGAGTTTGAGAAGAAGTTCTATAAGGCAACAAAAAAGTGCGGCAAAGAGCAGTATCTTGTGCCTTATCTTATGTCGTCGCACCCGGGCTGTACGCTTAACGACGCAATAGAGCTTGCGCTGTTTGAGAAAAAGCACAACATCCGTCCCGAGCAGGTTCAAGATTTTTACCCCACTCCCGGAACAATTTCTACGGCAATGTTCTATACAGGCTTAAATCCATATACCATGGAGCCCGTATTCGTTCCGAAATCGTATGAGGAAAAGGCAATGCAGCGCGCTCTTTTGCAGTATTTTATGCCTAAAAACCGCGCTCTTGTCGAAAAGGCGCTTTCTGTCGCAAAACGCCGCGACCTGATAGGAACAGGGAGCGAATGTTTGATAAGATCCGAAAAGCAATATCCTGAAAGGAAAAATGTAAAAAATAATGCGAAAAAAACGAAAACCAAGCGTTAAGAAAATTTACGCAAAGGTTGTATCTGCAGTGCTGTTGTTGGTTTCGGTAATAGCACTGTTTTTCTTTATAAACGACAGGTTTCTGAAAATTGACGGTATCCCCACGTCAAATGATGTTATCATATTCTTCGGCGGAGGGATAAAGCCTCTCATAAAGCCGAAGGACAATGAAGCCGTTGTACATTTTATCGACGTCGGACAGGCGGACTGCGAGCTTATCGTTACGAAAGATTACAGTGTTTTGATCGACAGCGGCACGGAGGATAATATCGGAAACCTCCTCGGATATCTGAATTTTCAGGATATAAAAAAACTTGACCTGGTTATTTGTACCCATCCTCACGCCGACCATATAGGCGGAATGTATAAGATACTTATGAATTATAAAGTGGATAAGCTTATAATGCCTAAAATCCCTGTGGATATGGTTCCGGAAACACTAAGCTATATAAAAATGATGGCGGAGATCGAGCTAAATAACATTGATGTTCAATATGCGAATGTCGGTGAAAAATATGTTTTTGATGAAGATACATTTATTGAGATACTTGCGCCGAGCGATGATTATTATGATGATCTGAACGATTTTTCAATAGTTGCGAAATTTGTTGACGGTGATAATTCATTTCTCTTTACGGGAGACCTGACGAGTTTGAGTGAAAAGGACATGATCGAAAGCGGAGCTGACTTTGATGTAGACGTGCTTAAGGTCGGCCATCACGGTAGCGCAGGCTCAAGCTCATCGGAATTTTTGGAAATTGTAACTCCTAAGATCGCTGTATTTGAGGTCGCGGAAATAAATTACTACGGACACCCGCGCAGCGAGGTTTTTGAACGTCTTGAACAGGCGGGCTGTACCGAATATTACGTAACCTCGCGCGACGGGAACATTGTTATCGTCAGCAACGGAACGGAGCTTAGAGTTGAAACCGAAAAGCAGTATCCCAAAAACGCGGCTTAGATATTGTCAAATTGCATAAAAATCAAAACAAATGTTTACGTTATATAATTAAAAACACGTTTTTTTTATAACTGTCTTGTAGATTGGAGAAAAAAGTAGTATAATGTTTTTTGTTGAAAAAGTCTATATGGAAATTCAGAAGAAAGAAAGTGAGCAATTTTGGTTAGAGAAGATTTAAGGAATATCGCGATCATCGCACACGTTGACCATGGAAAGACGACCCTCGTAGACGAAATGTTAAAGCAGGGCGGCGCGTTTCGTGAAAACCAGGCGGTTCAGGATCGCGTTATGGATAATAACGACATCGAGCGCGAGCGCGGGATCACAATTCTTGCTAAAAACACGTCATGTATGTATAACGGCGTAAAGATCAACATAGTTGATACTCCCGGACACGCGGATTTTTCGGGAGAGGTCGAGCGTATCCTCAAAATGGTAAACGGCGTTCTGTTGCTTGTGGACAGCTTCGAGGGAACGATGCCCCAGACGCGTTTTGTTTTGCAGAAGGCGCTTGAGCTTGGACACAAAATAATTGTCGTTGTAAACAAAACCGACCGTCCCGACGCGAGAAACCATGAAGTCGTTGATGAGGTTTTGGAGCTTTTGCTTGACCTTGACGCTACGGAAGAACAGCTCGACAGCCCCGTTGTGTTCTGTTCCGGCAGACTCGGCTGTTCGTCATATAACCCCGACGAAATGGGAACGGATTTCAAGCCGCTTTTCGAGAAAATTCTGTCGCATATTGACCCGCCGGAGGGTGACGATGAGGGCGACCTGCAGGTGCTTGTGTCATCTATTGACTACAATGATTACGTAGGAAGGATCGCGATAGGCAGGGTAGAGCGCGGAGTTATCAAGCAGAACCAAGAGGTCATGGTCTGCGATTATCACAACAGAACATCGCCCTTTAAGGCTAAGATCGTGTCCCTCAACCAGTTTGAGGGACTGAGTAAGGTACCTGTTGAGACCGCGTCGGTCGGCGATATCATAGCGTTTTCGGGAATCGAAGGTGTAACGATCGGTCAGACCATCTGTTCTGTAAATAATCCCGAGCCGCTTCCTTTCGTAAAGATAAGCGAACCTACGGTAGAAATGACATTTTCCGTAAACACTTCTCCTTTTGCGGGCAGAGAGGGAAAATATGTCACCTCGCGTCAGATACGCGAGAGACTTATGCGCGAAACGCTGAAGGACGTGTCTCTTCGCGTTTCGGACAGTGATACCGCAGACGCTATGAATGTCGCGGGACGCGGAGAAATGCACCTTTCGATACTTATTGAAACAATGCGCCGCGAGGGCTATGAGCTTTCTGTAAGCACTCCGCGCGTATTGTACAAGGAAATTGACGGGGTAAAATGCGAGCCTGTGGAGAGAGTCGTGATAGATGTTCCGGAAACTGCCGTTGGTTCGGTTATGGAGAGAATGGGTCAGCGCAAGGGCGAGATGATAGAAATGCACCCGATAGGAAGCCGCACAAGGCTCGAATATCTCGTTCCGTCAAGAGGTCTTTTCGGCTACAGAAGCGAATTTCTTACCGATACAAAGGGCGAGGGCGTAATGAATACTGTTTTCGACAGCTATAAGCCTTATTGCGGCGACATCGCCAGAAGAACGGTAGGATCGCTTGTTGCTTGGGAAACAGGTACGGCAGTTACTTATGGTCTTTTCAATGCTCAGGAACGCGGAACATTGTTTATTGACGCGGGAGTCGAGGTCTATGAGGGAATGATCGTCGGAGTTTCTCCGAAAGCGGGCGATATTGTCGTAAATGTCTGCAAGAAAAAGCACCTTACAAATACGCGTGCTTCGGGTTCCGATGACGCTCTTCATCTTATACCCTGCAAGCATATGAGCCTTGAGGAGAGTCTTGAATTTATCCAGGACGACGAGCTTGTCGAGGTCACCCCGAAAAATATCCGCCTGAGAAAAACAATTCTCGAGCGTGACCTGCGCCTTAAAGCAGAGGCTAAGCAGAAAAAGTAATGGAGGAATAGATATGGCGGATTACGTTAAGTTTTTCAATACGGATAAATACGTTGATGTTTGTTTTTATATTGAGGACGAAAAGCCTTTTGCTGTCGGTGAGAAAATGAACGTAATATGCGAGGAAGCAGAAATGAGCGGCTACAATTGGGAGGCATTGCTGAACTATTATCTTAAAAACAACGCTCCCGAGCTTCTGGACGGTATGAAGACCGACCCGGAGGCGGGTATGTATGCGGCATACTACGATTTATCTCCCGAAAACGAGAAAAAGGCGGAGAAATTTGCCGAGCTTATTACCCGTCTTGTCGAGAACGAGGAAGAGCTTTACAGTCTTGTACGCGATCACGGCGACGAGATAGAGTGGGATTGATAGAGAGCCTATTCACATAACCGCTCTTTTCGGATTATGTTAACAGGCTCTGAATAATTCGGCTCGGCGGAACACGGAAAGTTCGCCGGGCTTTTTGCGGAGGGATCTTGTGGTCAGGGATATGACAAAGGGCAGGGTAGCTCCTATCTTACTGAAATTCTCGCTGCCGCTGCTGATAAGCGTTGTTTTTCAGCAGCTTTACAGCATCGCTGACAGTGTTATCGCGGGACGCTGTATAAACAAGGACGCGCTTTCCGCGATAGGCGCGAGCTATCCGATAACGATGATCTTCCTCGCTATCGGTACGGGAATGAACATCGGTTGCTCAGTGGTGATCTCAACTCTGTTCGGCGCGAAGAATTACAGACAGATGAAGACAGCCGTGTACACCTCGCTTATATCCACGGCTGTTTTGTCGGCGGTATTGACGGTTGCCGGATACTTTACGAGCGGTCTGTTCCTGCGGCTTCTCGGAACGGATAAAAGCATTTTTCCCGATTCGCAGACCTACCTCAATATCTACGTTTTTGGACTGCTGTTTTTGTTTATCTACAATATCTGCACAGGTATCTTCACGGCTCTCGGGGACGGGAACACGCCGCTGTACTTCCTTATAGGTTCGTCGCTTGGAAACATCGCGCTTGATCTGTTGTTCGTGGCGGTGCTTAAAATGGGCGTTGCGGGAACGGCATGGGCTACGTTTATCTGTCAGGGAGTCTGCTCCGTTCTGGCGTTTATCGTGCTTACGCGCAGGATATCGAAGATAAAAAGCGAAAAATTCGCATATTTCAGTTGGAAGACCTTGGGGAAGATCGCTTCGATGTCAATTCCGAGCATATTACAGCAGAGCTTTGTAAGCGTAGGACAGCTTTTCATACAAAGTCTTGTGAACTCCTGCGGCACGGATGTTGTGGCGGGCTACGCTTCGGCTATAAAGCTGAATACGTTCGCTATAACGAGCTTTTCCGCGGTCGGAAACTCGGTATCGAGCTTTACCGCGCAGAACATAGGCGCGGGCGAGTTCAAGCGCGTCCGCAAGGGATTCCGCGTGGGGGCGTTGCTTTGCGTCGGAATAGCGGTGATGTTCACGGTGGTTTACGTTGTCTTTTCAAACGGGCTTATCTATCTTTTTATGGATAAGTCTCACGGAGATACAGAAACCGCCGCCGAAGCGGGCAGGCACTTTATGGCCGTAGTCGCTCCGTTTTACGCGGCAGTTGCACTGAAACTTACCGGGGACGCTGTACTGCGCGGCGGAAGGCGAGTGAGGGCGTTTATGGTTACGACCTTCAGTGATCTTATATTGCGTGTGGCATTTGCATTTATATTGAAGCCGCATTTCGGTGCTACAGGTATTTGGCTTTCGTGGCCTGTGGGCTGGGTGATATCGGGTATGATCTCGCTGTCGCTTTACGCAGTATACATAAAGAATATATATTCTAAGACGAAAAAGGAGAGCGTAGAAGATGAGCCGAAGCTACAAGAAATCTCCGATAAATAAGGATCGTAACAATAAAGTAGGTAAGCGTCTTGCGAGCAGGGCGGTGCGCCGCGAATCCGATGTTCAAAACGGAAGGCAGTTCAGAAAGCTTTATTGCAGTTGGGATATCAGCGATTGGAGTTTTCGCGGTCATTCTTACACCGCCGAGCAATTCCGCAAGGCATGGTTCGATCCTGACAATAGAGAGTTCGACCGTAGAAGAGACAGCTTCAATAATTGGAAAACGGCGTATCGCTGCTACCTGAGGGGTTATAAAAGAAAGTAGATTATGACTGAAATTACTATACAAAAGAACGATGCGGGTCAGCGCGCCGACCGCTTTCTTTCAAAGGCGTATCCAAATCTGAAAAGTTCACTCGTGTGCAAGCTGATGAGGAAAAAGCGCATCAAGCTGAACGGAGCAAAGGCAGAACCGAACACGATATTGAAAGAGGGCGATGTGTTCAGGTTTTATCTGAGCGATGAGCTGCTCTCAAAAAGACCCGATGACCATTCATACGCGGATATTTCCGCGGAAATAAACGTTATCTACGAGGACGAAAATATTCTTTTGTGTGACAAGCCGTGCGGGCTTGTCGTTCACGAGGACAACGAGAATTCCGCCGATACTTTGATAAACAGGATACTGCGTTATCTTGAAGAAAACGGCGAGTATTCGCCCTCGAACGAACAAAGCTTTGTTCCAGCGCTTGTAAACCGCATTGACAGAAATACGAGCGGGATCGTCATTGCTGCGAAAAATGCAGAGGCTTTGCGTATCTTGAACCAAAAGCTTAGGGACAGGGAAGTGGAAAAGCTGTATTTATGCGCGGTTTTCGGAAGACCCGAACCGAGCGCGGCGACACTTACGGCATATCTTAAAAAGCTTTCGGAGGAAAACCGCGTTGTCATATCAGACAGTCCGAAGCCCGATTTTCTTACGATCAAGACAAAATACAAGGTTTTGAAAAGCAAGGGCGAGTTTTCGCTTGTAGAGGTTGATCTTCTTACGGGAAGGACACATCAGATACGCGCTCATTTCGCGCATATAGGCTGTCCGCTTTTGGGAGACGGAAAGTACGGTGAAAATCAGCGAAACAAACAGTACAAAGCAAAAACTCAGGCGCTATGCTCATATAAGCTTAAATTCAAATTCACGACAAACGCGGGGATACTTGAATATCTGAACGGCAAAGAGTTTCGTATAAGTGATACCGCAAAGTTGTGGTTTATGAAGTATTTTGAGATGTAAACATAAATATTGTTTTTGGTTCAATGTTTGATATTGTGCAAAACTTACAAAAAAATATGAAAAATGTTTACTTTTATCGTTAGATAAATTTTCCGAATTTACTTGATAATTTTAGGGAAATTTAGTATAATATTAGTTGATAGAAAATATCAAATTTTTCATTTTTCAGGAGGAATATTCCAATGGCAGTTAAAGTTGCAATCAATGGTTTCGGTCGTA
>JAFLUE010000008.1 GCA_022508945.1 Oscillospiraceae bacterium | reverse complement strand
GGAATTTTTCTTACAAACTATATTATGGAGAAAAATAGATAAATTCTGATTTATCAGGAAGTAAAATTAAGAGGGAAGCTATCAACGGCTTCCCCTGTTTTATCTTTTTCTCATAGATAAGAGTAATTTTTATCATACATAAGAAAATGTTTTAGCTTACTAAAGCAATTTTATTCTACGCTCCGTAGCAGATTTTATCATACTAAATTAAATTCCCTCTTATATCTTCTATGAAGCGACAGCCAAAAGAGGATAGTCAGCAACAGGAAAATTTATGAGGGAACATTGTCGGCTAAACGGTGTGGGCGTAATTGCGTAAAATACCCGTTTTACAGCAATCGGCACCGCTCGCCGCTCGCTTCGCTCGCGGCTCGCGGCGCCGATTGCGTAAAACACGGACTATTTTACGCAATAACATATTTTTTCCCCTGTTGAGGACATTATATCACTTTAACTGAGATTAGTCAATAATAAATATAAAATGTCAATTAATTACTGACTAAAAAAATATTTTATATAATGTACAAAAATATACAAAAATCTGTTGAATTTTTTGAAAAAATATGTTATTATAGTAATGTAAAGAAATTTTCGCAATACCGCGGAAAAGTTGAAAGGATTTTTGATATGACCAAATCTGAAAAAACCGTTGCAAAGAAAACCGATACAGCTAAAGCTGCTCCAGCTAAAACTGCGGCAAAATCCACGGCGACCAAGAAAGCGGCTCCCGCTAAGACTGCCGCAAAAGCTTCCGCTAAAACCGCGGCTGTAAAGAAAAAAGCTGTTAAAAAGCCTAAATTTGCTACAGCCGATGAAATGTGCGCTAAGCTCAAAAAGCTGATCAAGAATGATAAGGCTAAGGCTGTTAAAACAAACGTTGCGGTTGATATTGAGGTCTGGGGCTTGGAGAACGACACAAGCTGCCATATGTATATTGAGATCAAGGACGGAGTTCTTGATGTTCAGCCTTATCGTTACAATAGCTGCAGCTTTGAAGCGTATATCAATTACGAAAATATGATGAAGCTTCTTGACGGAAAGCTTACACTCAAAGAAGCGGTTTCCACAGGCGCTCTTAACGCAAACGGAAATATTCCTGCGGCAATTGCAGTAGCATCGATTTTCTGATCGTTATATTATCAGATAATTGTTGTTAACGACCGAGTGCAGTAAATTTAAAATGAATCGCCCCCGATTTTTTCGGGGGCAATTTAACGGGATATGCTTAACGGCTCTTGGTCTTGACAATTTAATTATTATATTGTATAATATTAAAAGATATTGCCTTGGAGGACGATTATGGAAAAAGTTTTGGTAAACGCAAGCACAAGCTATGAAATTTTGCTTGACAAGGGTTTGCTTGACAGATCGGGAGAGCTTATCTCCGGTGTGATGAAGCCAAAAGCTAAGGCTTGTGTTATTACAGACGACAATGTGGATAAATTCTATGGAGAGCGCTTGATGAAGTCGCTGGACACGGCGGGAATCAAAGCAAAAAAATATGTCTTCCCTCACGGAGAGGCTTCCAAAAGCCACTCTACCCTGCTTGGTATCTATGATTTTATGGCGGAAAACGGCTATACGCGCTCGGATTATATTATTGCGCTTGGCGGCGGCGTTGTGGGTGATACGGCGGGATATGCCGCGGCAACATTTATGCGCGGAATTGATTTTGTGCAGATCCCGACAACTGTCGTTTCGCAGGCAGACAGTTCTGTTGGCGGTAAGACTGCCGTAAACATAAACTCGGGCAAAAATCTTGTGGGAGCTTTTCACCAGCCAAAGCTTGTTATTTGCGATACGGATACGCTTAAAACGCTTACTCCCGAGTTTTTTTCCGACGGAATGGCTGAGGTAATAAAACACGGAATGATAAAATCCCCGGAGCTGTTTGAAATTCTCTCGAATGGAGATATTGATGAAAATATTGTTGATATCATGCGGAGAAATGTGACGATAAAGGGTCAGGTCGTAGAAAATGACGAGCGCGAAAAGGGCGAAAGAATGCTTCTTAATTTCGGTCACACGCTTGCACACGCGCTTGAAAAATACTATAACTACACAGGGATCACCCATGGAAACGCAGTGGCGGTAGGAATGAGCGTTTTCACGCATATTGCCGAACGTCGCGGAATGTGCAAAAAAGGCGTGGGAGACAAATTGGACGCGCTACTGATAAAATGCGGTCTGCCAATCAACGACAGCGCCCCGCTCGATAAGCTTTACGAGCTTTCGCTGCGCGATAAAAAGCATCTTTCAAACGGCATGAACATAATAATTTGTTCTGATATCGGCAAAAGCGAGGTAGTGAAGATGTCGGTTGATGAATACAAGGATTTCTTGGAAAGTTGAATATGGATATAAAAATTACTCCTAATATACTTCGCGGAAGTGTTGTTGTTCCGCCGTCGAAAAGCGTTGCTCACAGAATGATAATCGCGGCTGCTCTTGCAAAAGGAAAATCCGAAATTTCAAACCTCTCCCCTTCTGTTGATATTAAGGCTACGATTGGCTGTATGAAAGCTCTCGGCGCGGAAATCGAATATGACGGCAATATGGCTGTAATTGAAGGAATTAAGAATGTTCCCGATAAAGCGGTTTTGGATTGCTGTGAATCGGGTTCTACGCTTCGTTTTTTAATTCCCGTAGCGGCGGCGCTTGGTGTAAACGCTGAGTTTCAAGGCAGAGGAAAGCTTCCCGAAAGACCTATAACACCGTTTATCAACGAATTTCCAAATCACAATGTTTCGTTTGATTTTTTAGGAAATACAAATCTGCCCTGCAAAATTCAAGGAAAACTAAGCGGTGGGAAATTTGAGATCGACGGCGGGATATCATCTCAGTTTATCACGGGGCTTTTGTTCGCGCTTCCGCTGTTATCCGAGGACAGCGAAATTCTGCTCACCTCTCCCCTTCAGTCCAAACCCTATGTGGACATTACACGCGGAGTTCTTCACGACTTTGGCTGTGAAATATCCGAGAGCAACAACGGCTACTATGTGAGAGGTTCTCAAAGGTTTAAGCCGTTTTCGGGAGCTGTCGAGGGCGATTTTTCACAGGCGGCGTTCTTTTATGTCGCGAACGCGCTCGGCTCAGCAATTGAAATATGCGGTCTGAATGAAAGATCCTTGCAGGGAGATAAGGCAATTGTTGAGATCTGCAAAAATGCCGCAAACGGAAACGCGTTTGAAATTGACTGCTCGGATATCCCGGACTTAGTTCCTATTATGTCGGTTTTAGCTTGTTTTTGCAATGGTACAAGCCGTATTACAAACGCGGGGCGGCTGAGAATAAAGGAATGTGACCGCCTGGCGGCTATGGAAAGCTGTCTTAACAAAATCGGCGGCAAGGTAAAGTCAACCGCCGATATGCTCGAAATTGAGGGAGTAGGCGCATTTAAAGGCGGCGAGGTAGAATGCTTTAACGATCACAGAATTGCTATGTCAATGGCTATCGCCGCGTCAAGATGTGAAAATCCCCTGATAATTCGCGGAGCGGAATGCGTAGCGAAATCCTACCCCGATTTCTTTGAGGTTTACAGAGAATTGGGCGGAGAATTTGAAGAAATATGAGGTGTGATTATGACATTTGACAGATTTGACTGGCATTATGACGACGCCGCAGAGGCTTACCGCAAGCGCAATAACATAATAGGCGAGCTTACCGAGGAACAGGAGCAGGAGATCTGCCTTTATGCGGCAGACCACATCGGACTGTTTTTGCGGTGGATTATTGAAAACGGATTTGAGGGCGATGGTGACGGCGAGGAAGAAATCGTACAAGAGGGTTGTGAGCGAGTTCGCAAGGGCGAGATCACAGGAACAGAGTATCTTATGGAATACTGTGACGGAAAATTCTGGGACATTGATATTTGCGATGATATAAAGCCGTTTGTCATGGAATATTACTATCCTGACGATGAAACCCGTCCATATCAGTATTTCAAAGATATTATTGAAGCAATAGGCAGGGACAACTTATATCAGATCATTTCGGGCGACAAGGAGTACAACGCCTTAAAGCCGCTTATCGACCGAGCTTACAAGGCAATAACAAAACAGGAGAAGTGATAATATGTCATCAAAATACAACAGCGGGATCAAGCTCTCGCTTTTCGGAGAATCCCACGGCAAAGCAATCGGCGTAGTTATCGACAATCTCCCCGCGGGAGAAAATATAGATTTCGATAAAATCAATGAGTTTATGCAGCGCAGGGCTTCAAAAAAGGACGGAACATCCACTACACGCAGCGAAAAGGACGTTCCGGAGATCATATCGGGATTTTATGGTGGAAAAACAACAGGCACACCGCTGTGTGCGATGATTTTCAACACCGACCAAAAATCGGTTGACTATGGAAACATCTCTCGCATCGCTCGTCCCGCTCACGCTGACTATACGGGATATTTGCGTTATAACGGCGCTAACGACCCGCGCGGCGGCGGACATTTTTCCGGAAGGCTTACCGCACCGCTTTGCTTTGCAGGCGCGGTATGCGGTCAAATTCTCGAACACAGAGGAATTACAACCGGAGCGCACATAGCGCGAATAAGGGATATTTCCGACGAAAGATTTGATCCCGTAAACGTTTCTGCCGAGCAGTTGAACGCTGTAAAAAGCGGCTTCCCTGTTTTATCGGCAAACGCTGAGGAAAAAATGCGCGAAGCAATAAATACCGCAAGAATGAATTCCGACAGTATCGGAGGTGTAGTTGAATGCGCGGCTGTGGGTTTTCCCGCAGGAATAGGCTCTCCGATGATGGACGGACTTGAAAACATTATTTCGCAGCTTGTTTTTTCGATTCCCGCGGTCAAGGGAATTGAATTCGGAAATGGCTTTTCCTGCGCCGATGTTTTCGGAAGTGAAAACAATGACGAGTTTTATATTGATAACGGAAAGGTTCTTACCAAAACAAACAATCACGGCGGAATTTTGGGAGGAATAAGCTCGGGAATGCCGATTATTTTCAGAGCGGCATTCAAGCCCACCCCATCAATTTCCCGTCCTCAAAACAGCGTTGATTTCAAAGGAATGACAGAAGCGGAGCTTATAATTAAGGGCAGACACGATCCTTGCGTTGTACCAAGAGCGGTTCCATGTGTTGAAGCGGCAATGAATATTGCGCTTTTGTCTGCACTGATCGAAAATCCGAAGATCTGAGGTGGCTTTGATTTGGAGATCCCAAGAATACGAGTTGAAAAAATTGATGATATCTGCGTACTTATATGCCACTTGATCTATTCTCTCGGCTGTCCGCTGTCAAAAAATCAGCTAATCGAGATAACCTCGCTTGAGGATGCGGTAAACTATTTCGGGCTGATAAAGGCGCTCGATAAAGCAAACGGGCATCTTCTCAGCGCAGTTGAAATCGATGATGAACTCATATACTCAAATACCGAATTCGGAACGAAAGCCGCTCGCGAGTTAAGCACATCAATTCCCCTGTCGATACGCGACAAGATGTTTCAGGAAGCAGTAAGAGTCTACACCCGCGACGCAATGAAGAAAAAAGGAACAATGGTCGCTGTGCGTTATATTCAAAATTCTGATAACACTTGTACTGTCGGCGTAAGAATAATGGATGAGGAAACCACTAATCAGAAATATTTTCTTGAAATGAACGCTGATAATCCCGAAAAAGCGGATCTTATCAAAAATAAAATAAAAAAAGATCCAAAAGCTTTTATAAAATATCTTGATGATTTTTTCACATAATCAGTACAAATATTTAAATTAATAAAACAAGCGGCTTGCATTTCATTTTATGCAAGCCGCTTACAAGTCGTACAATTTATATCAGGATACCGTTGCAGTGGTCGATTTCGTGCTGAATGATCTGTGCTGTGTAATCAGTATAGGTTTTTATTCTCGGCTGAAGCTTCTCGTTTTCAAACTTGACCTTTATTGTTTTATACCGCTTTGTTCTGCGGGTACCGCTGAGCGATAGACAGCCCTCCTCGACTTCGTAAACTCCCGAGCATTTGATTATTTCGGGATTAAACATAAGTGTGTACGTCCCGTTGTCATTAAACGCGATTATGCGCTTGGAAACGCCTATCATATTTGCCGCCATGCCGACGCAATGCTCAGCGTTTGCTTTAAGCGTATCAAGCAGATCCACAGCAGTCTGCAAGTCCGTTTCATCAGCGGCTTTAGATCTCATTTGCAGTATAAATGTATCATGTATTATCTCTCTTACCATTCAGCATTCCCCGCTTTCTATCTCCTGTAGCTCAAACCTGTAGCGCTGTTTTGCGTCGGGATATTTTTTGCGGTCGACCTCCTCCAAAAACATTCCGAGCGGACGTACCCAAAGCGCTCCGTCTCCGTAAAGCTTTCTGTATATAACCATTTCTTCGTTTGTTTCGGAGTTTAAAGCAACTGCCTCCACAAGATAATAGCTGCCCTTGAAATGCTTGTAAATCCTGCCAAGCTTTATTTCGCGCATTTTTTCTCCTTTCATCTGTTTTTCTTCAAAAAAGCACTCAGAAACCTATGCGCTAAGCTGCCCTGAAAAATTTCCCGTTCAACTTCCTCAATAGTAAACCATTTGGCGCTGTCAACCTCATTTTCCGCGATATGAAGCTCTTCTGTCTTCGCAACGCACGAAAAGTTCAGCATAAGAGTGTTGCTTGGCTCAAAAAATTCACTTTTGTTGAATCGCACATCTTCGACCTCTATGCCAAGCTCCTCGAAAGCCTCACGAACAACAGCTTCTTCTGCTTGTTCTCCCCTATTCACATAGCCCGCGACAAGAATGTATTTGTCTCTGCCGTACTGTTTTATAAGCAAAATCTTGTCTCGGTTTGGGCTTAAAACCTCCATACTGACCGCGGTATTATAAATTGGAAAGCGAAACGCCTTACAGCTTTCGCAGTAGCTGACCTCTCCCTCTCCCTCAAGCTCTTTCATAACAAGCTTCGTTCCGCATTCATAGCAGTATTTCATTCTTTACACACCTCATATATATGATATTTTATAACAAGCCTCAGCGATCCTCAACGACCAGCTCCCAATAATATTTTCTTCTGCACTCCGGAAAATCCTCCAAAACGCCATGCTCGGGGTCATAAAAAACGCCGTCAAGGTACAGTGACCAGTGCCAGCAGCGCGGTGTCTCAAGACTCAACAGCGCACAATACGGCAGATCGGCTTTTGTTTGTACCTGTTTTCGTTCGTGCAAAATATCTATTCCGTGTTCCGAAAGCACTTGCTTCATTTCTTTGAAATTTGTTTCGCGGTCGTTGTTTAGATAGGCGCAGATGTTCTCGGGGGTTGTATTTAAGAGCATAGCCAATACTGCCTGACCGCACTGAAGATCGGTCGGCTCGTGGATATAATTTACCGTCATAGCTTCACCAGCTTTATACCGCAATAATTCAACCGCCTTTTTAACAGAAAAGGCGGTCTGTATTTGCTTTTACTTAGCTCTCTGTGTAAGAATATCTATCATCTCTCCGACATTCTTCATTCCGCTTACCTCACGCATTGTAAAGCGCATTTTAAAGGCCTTTTCAACTGCCGCGATAAGACTGATATGCTCTAGGCTGTCCCATGCCTCGATATCATCGGCAGTCGTGTTGTCGGAAAGCTCGATCTTTTCATCATCGAAAACATCACGGAAAACCTCCGTAAGCTTGGCTGTTATTTCTTCCCTGTTCATAAAATCACTCCTCATTTACCGAAATTACTTTATTTTTATTTTCATAATCCTTTGTCGGAAGCTTCCAGACTGTGCTTCCGTTATCGTCCGAGAGTTTTTCAAATCCAAACTTCTCATAAAGGTCTTTTACCATTGAATTCTTCTTGGTCGGAATATAGTAACCCAAAATTTCGGTCATTCCCGCGAGTTTAGCCTGCTTTACAAGCTCGTCTAACATCGCAAGCTCCATATCGCGCTTCAATACCCGACAGCTCATTAACCACAGGTCAATATGCAACTTTTCTCCGTCCTTACGTCCTATTACGACCGAAACAATGCCGTTGTCGCCGAACTTATCGCAAAGCCTGCCACAAAGTCGGATATACGCTGTATTCTTCGCACAGTTCTCCATTTCGCTTTGTGTATAGCGTTTTGTTGTGAGATTGAACTGATTGCTCTTGTTTGTAAGCTGTGTAATGCGCGGAATGTGGATCTCGTCAAAATCACGAATCTGAGCCTTCATTTCAAGACTCTGCAAAAACTCCCCGTAATTCGAGAACTTTTTCTCAAGTGTGGCTCTCTCGGCGTTTGCACGGTACATTTCGTTGCGCTCCGCATCGTCCTTCGATAGTGTTGTAACCTCGAAAAAACCAAGCTTGTCGAGGGCTTTGATGCATTCCTCCGGGCTGTCGAAATCAACCACAGCCGCTTCGGGAAGCTGCGCGCGGACTATTTCTCGCTCAGCAGGATTATCATCGACAAAAACAATGCTTTCAGGCAAAAGATTGAGTTCCCTCGCAGTTTCATCAAGATTAAGCCATTTTTCATTCCAGTTTGCCTTTATACAAGCAAAATCCTCTGGCTTTAAGATACCGTCGGGATGTTCAAGACCCAGGATCGCGTTTTCGTGGTCGTTTTTAGAGCATACCGTAAGCAAGATCCCAAGCTTTTTATGCTCCTTCAGATACTCCTGAACGGCAGAAAACGTCTGACCCTCGCTTGTTTCGCTTCCGATCTCGATACCCGATTGACCATCGTCGCCGATAACCCCGCCCCAGAGTGTGTTGTCGAGGTCAAGAGCGAGAACCTTCTTGTTTCTGCCCATGATCGAGCAAATTATCTTCGACAGGTTGAACGCGAAATCGGGTATTGCGTCAAGGTTCATCGCGTATTTATACAAGTGCCAATAACGAGGCTGTGACCATTTTTCAAGCCCATAAGCCGCCGAAACATAGTTGATATCGTTTATATAGAAGTTTTTGTGGGCTTCCGAATAGTCATAGAGCTTACAGTTAAGACGCGTTATATAGTCGATCTTTCCGTAGGCACAGCCCGCCTCGCGATTTCCCATAAGCCTGTAATACGGAAGCTCGAAGTTGTTCTGTATTATCGGACAGCCAAATCTCTCAAAAAGCGCCGTCCACATCTGCTCGAAACGAGAGAATTCAGCGTCAAGCTTTGCGTTGACTTCTTCCCTGCTTTCGAGGATCTCGGGAAAGCTTTCTATGTTGCGGATCGTTGTGTGAATAAAAATCAGTTCGGGTTTAAACTCGTTCAGCTCGTCATTCCCGAAAACCGCGTCGTTATAGTACTGTGCATATTCCGACTCATAAAACTCCGGGACGATCCCACGCTGTCTGAGAAAAAGCTCGAGAACCTTTATTATATCTGAGGTCGTCGAGCCTCCGAGAACTGCGATCCTCAGTTTAATCGCTTCGTTTTCGCGCTCTTTGAGAATACGGAGCAGTTTTTTCTTGTCCTGCAGTATCTTTGTGCCGTCAAACGGCGGCGTAAGTTCAGTCAGCATAACTTCTCCTTAACAAGAGTATTTTACAAAACAAGGGGAAACCCCGTCGGGTCTCCCCGTAATATTTTAATACAGCTCTTTAAGCTTAGACTCGTTTGTTGAGCCTGTGGCGCTGAAGGTGTTCATAATGAAAACAAGGTCGGTAATACCGTGCTTTTTGGCAATTTCAACAGCGTTAACCTTGTTTCGCATATCAATTACAATTATCTCCTCAAAGGAGCTTGTGAGAAACGGAACCGCCGCGTTTCCGTAGCTGTCCTTGATTATCATAAGCTTTCTGCCATTCTTGCAGTCGGTCGTTATGTGCTTTATATCGTTATCAAGCCCGAATATCAGATACCAATCCACGGGATCATACAAATCGATAGTAGCGGGAAGCTTTACATTTGAATTTAATACCTCTTCCATATTAGTATCATACTTAACCACCGTATAGGAATTATTCGGTATATAGTAGGTGAAGGTATCGGGATGGTTCTTTATTCGTTGGTCTTCCCCGCTATAGTGGTAGAGCGCGCCTACAAAGCCCTCACGGGTAACGGTCTCATACTCCGAAAGAGGAGTAAAGGAAACTCCCGCAACCTTGGCAAACTCCTGCGCGGCATAATATGCGCCGAGCGGCTGCCAGTGATGATCCGTACGGAAGAAAATATACTCGGACTTATGCTTTTCAAAAACGCTGTATACATCGACGGGGGTTACTCCCGAAAGATAGCTGTTTATGTTATCTATATTGCCCTGTTCGCTTCCCATATATTTTTTATATTCATCGGGAAGGTAAAACGATCCCGACGTCGGAGAAACAAGAGAATAAACTTTTACATCACCGAGCAGTTCTTTAAACTTGTTAAGCTGATTTGCATAGTCCTTACCTATCTCTTTGCTGCCGCCGTAAAGAGAAAATGTGCTTCCGTCATCAAATATCGCAAGACCTCCCGAAAGTTCGCCGTTGCCCTTTGCGGTCGTTTGTGAGTCGGACGAGCTTTGTGTTTCCGAAGACGAGCTTTCTTCTGACGAAGTATCACCTGTAGGAGATGAACCCGAATCAGCGTCCGAAGAGCTGTTGTTCTCGCTCTGATAGCTGCTGTTGTTTTCGGACGTCGGATCTTCGTCTACGACGATATTACAGCCGCTGACGCCGATAACAGCAGAGATTGCCAAAATTGCTGCAAGAATTTTTCTAAGATTTGTTTTCATATGATTTTCCCCTTTTATTTTTTATGAGCTTCAGCTCTTTATTAACTTTATTTTTCGATCTCGGGCAGAGGTCCGACAAAATGCGCGCCGCCTTCGATATCAAAACCGAGATTTTCTCGTATTTGAGCAATTATCAGCTTCCAATTGCTTCTCATTGGCACGGCGTCATTGTAGTATTCCGAAAATTTCTCGGTAAACTCGCCGCTGAAATAGCTTTCGACAGTAAATTTCGGACATTTAGCCAGCTCTCTTTTCTCCTCCACGGAAACAGTCGGACGCGGAGCTGTGTTTATAAACACGGTTATTCCGGCGAATACCGCAAGTATTGCCGCGATATTGAATATAATCAGTCCGCGCGGCTTTTTCTTTATGTTTTTATCTTTATTCTCCATAAGTCCTCCGATATACATCAACGCAGCGCTTTGTTGTTAAAATCTCCAGTACAAAAACGCGTTTGTTGTCGTGTCTACAAGCATAATGCTGCTTAATGCAAGCATTCCCATGCACAATATCGTACCGCTTACGGAAATGACCGACCTTGCGGTATCATTTTTCTCGGAAAGCTTTCCGAAAGCCTTCATTAGCGGGAATGTGCATACGATTGCTATAATTATCAGATAGAGATTTCCGCACAGCGACGAAAGCTCAAACGCACCTCCCCAGCCGTTTTCATTAAACGGAGTAAGGTTTTTAAGGAACGTTCCGAGCGCTCCGATGTCCTCGAAATAGAAGATACCGAAGCCGATTATAATAACGAGCTTGCTGTAAATATGCCGTATCACGATCGGAATTTTGTTCATATTCTTCTTCCCTATGCGCGTTTCAAGAAGTATGAACAGTCCGTAGTATAGTCCCCATATAATGTAATTCCAGTTTGCTCCGTGCCATATTCCCGTACAGAGCCATACAAGGAACAGACTGAGGTACTTGTTTCTCTTTCCGAAGAATGTAACCGGAAGCAGATAATCCCTGAAGAACGAACCGAGTGAGATGTGCCAGCGCTGCCAGAACTCGGTGATGTCCTTACAAAGATACGGGTGGTCGAAGTTTTCGTTAAAATGAAATCCGAATATCCTGCCCAATCCGATAGCAATATCCGAATAACCCGAAAAATCGAAGTAGATGTAAAGCGAATAAAGAATAACCCCGTACCACGAACCGAAAATTGTAAGAGAGTTGACGCTTCCCCCAAGCATATCCTCTACAATTCTGAAAAGCTGATCCGCAAGCAGCACTTTCTTCGCAAGTCCGACCACAAACCTTGTTAATCCCTGACTAAAGTCTTCAAGCGTTGTTTTGCGGTCGTCGATCTCCGCCGCAATGGTTTCATAACGAACAATGGGTCCCGCGATAAGCTGCGGAAACAGGCACACATACAAAAGCAGCTTGAAGAAATTCTTCTGCGGCTTTATTTTCCCCCAGTAACAGTCAACAATATATGAAATGACCTGAAACGTATAGAAGCTTATTCCCGCCATCTGAACAATTTCAGGTACAGGAAGGTCAGCCGAGAAAATAGAGTTTATATTTGTCATTATGAAGCCGCTGTACTTGAAAACAGCGATCATACCTATATTGAAAATCAGACCGCCCGTAAGACACAGCTTTTGGTATTTCTCCTGTTTAGCCGCGCCAATTCCAATTCCGACAAAATAGTTTACAACAGCGGACAGAATAAGAAAAATGACCCGCGTCGGCTCTCCCCAGGCATAAAACGCGAGCGAAAGAATAATAAGAACAGCATTTTTTGCTTTTATCGGCTTAATAACGTTATATGCCACAAGGCATATCGGCATAAACAGGTATAAAAAAATCAGACTTGAAAAAATCATTTATACTCCAAAGATCTATATAAAAATCAGCAATATTCTGCAAAATACACAAAATTTCACACAATATAATTATATCATTTTTATATGACTTGTCAAGGCTTTTTTATCATATTGCGGAAATTTTTCCTTTAAAACATGATTTTAATAAAATAAAGCACAAATCATTTGTCATTTTCGAGCCGCGCAGCAAGAACAAGCTCCCCCGCACAGCCCGAATTTGACAAAAACAATGGCAGGCATTAAAAAAATAAATAGAGTGGTTTTGGAAGGATTAGCTGAATCATTTTGGAGGTGTTGGCGAAATGTTTTCGATAATTTATCCTGAGTAAATATATGAACTAAAACGGAACGATTTTGTAAATATGTGCGAAGCGGTTGTGGTAATTTGCTATATTGTATTGGGAATAAACCGAAATGCTGCTGAAAATATATGTAAATTTTGCCATTGCCATAATTAATACGCCTCAATTCTACAAAAAGTTGCAAGATTTTTAAAAAAATATTTTTATTCACAAAAAAGCTTAATTTGTAATTTTTTATTACAATATCATTATAGCACATAAAATGATGCCTGTCAATAGCGTTATGATATTTTCACAAGGTTTATTTTGATATTTTTTTGATGTATTCTTATAATAAGGGAAGGTGATGATTAATGAAACCGGAATTTAAAGAACTTTATGAAAAATTCGGATTGAACGTGGTATACTATCGTAAGCGTAAACGTCTTACCCAGCTTCAGCTTGCCGAGCTTATTGATGTTGACCGAAGCCACATAAGCGCCATAGAGCTTGGCAATGTCGGAGTATCGTTCGATGTGATATTCAGAATGTGTGAGGTCTTGGAGATAAAGCCGAGGGATTTGTTTGATTTCAGAGATTGACTTCATTGTTATATCTGCTTAGCATAAGGCCACGATTGACGCCAAATGGTGCGATACATCCCGTATCGCACCATTCTTTGTTCTGTGTTGTTTTATTCTTCCATCTGCTTTCCGAAATACATTGCCGCCGCCTGTACAAGTGCGGACTGTTCCGCGGTAGCGGTATTGGTGTTATTATCGGCGCTTAACATTATTACCGCGCCGTTTACGTCCCCGGAAGCCAGGATCGGCGAGCAGGCAAGAGCATATCTGTCCACACCCTCGATCGGATTAAGCTTTTTGTCGGTATCGCCTTTAAGAACGTATGATTTGCGCTGTTCTATCAGATCTTCGAGCGAGCCGGAAACTCTGCGTTCGATAACCTCTTTTTTGCTCATTCCCGATACAGCTATAACATGGTCGCGGTCGCAGATTATAGCGGGACAGCCGCCGACCTTTGACAAAACATCAACGTACTGCGACGCTGTGGAGCTGATCTCACCAACAGGAGAATATTTCTTGAATATTACTTCTCCCTCGGGGCTTGTATAAATTTCGAGCGGATCGCCCTCCCTGATTCGCATGGTTCTGCGTATCTCCTTTGGTATAACAACTCGTCCGAGGTCGTCGATCCTGCGGACAATGCCCGTAGCTTTCATATATTTTATTCCTCCAATATTTTAAGAAATTTTGTTGTCGTGATATATTGTCTGCGGTTTACAAATTTTTATTCATTTTTTCGACAGCATTCTCTTCAGATAAATCTAAATCAGGAAAAATCATGTTGATGTATCGGAATAAATCTACCTTTTTAAGCTTCTGCAAACAAAATGCTATACCTTATGGAATAGAGCATACCGCTTTTCTTCCAAAGGCATAGCATATAACAATTCATAAATCATGGATTTTCCGCAGTCTGAAGTCCCGTGAGCTTTCGCAGAAACCATATCGCAAACGGCAGCGACGCGGCAGTCGTAAGTACGTCTGCTATCGCCTGTGAAAGCTGTATTCCGAGCAGACCGTGAGTTGCGCTGAAAATAAGGAGTATCGGGATAAAAAACAATCCGCTTCTCATCATAGAAAGCAGCGTCGCAATTCCCGATTTACCCGCGCTTTGAAACATCATATTTGTACAGACCGCAACGGGCTGGAAAAACTGTCCTATAAACTGTGCCGAAAGCGCAAAGGTTCCGATTCTGATAACCTCGGGATCATTTCTGAATAACGCCACAAGATCTCCCGAAAAGATCAGTCCGATTATTGCCACAGTTCCAAGCAGAACTTCACCGACAATCAGCGTAAAAATATACGCGCTCTTTACTCTGCTGTATTTTTTCGCGCCGTAGTTGAAAGCACAGACCGGCTGAAAGCCTTGTCCTATGCCGAGAGACGTGGCAAATGTGAAGAAACAGATACGATTTACAATAGACATTGCCGCGATAGCTTCATCTCCGTATACTTCCGCGCAGTTGTTTAAGAGCATTGTCGAGATGCTTGTAAGTCCCTGACGTACAAGGCTCGGAAAGCCTGTTCTGCATATATCAAACAAATCGAAAAAGCTCTTTGATACCTTTTTTATCGAAAGCTTCCCCGATGTTTTCCCGCACAAGAACATTGATAAAAGGATCCCAAAGCTTATACACTGAGAAACCGCGGTAGATATACCTGCACCCGTTACTCCAAGTTCAAAAACACTCATCAGAAGCCAATCGCCGAATATATTCAGGATTCCTCCCGAAGCAAGCCCAATCGTCGCAAAAGCCGCCTGTCCTTCAAATCTTAAAACATTGTTTAAAACACAGCTTCCGCACAAAAACGGCGCGGCAAGCAAAATATAAAGCGCGTAGCTTCTCGCGTAAGGAAGAATGGTTTCGGTACTTCCAAGAAGCATCATAAACGGATCGATAAAAATTATACCGAATACAGCTATGACAGCTCCCGAAAGCATTGCGGCGAAAAATCCCGTCGAGCTGTATTTTGACGCTTTTTCCACGTCCTTTGCTCCGAGCGCACGGGAGCTTAGACTTCCCGCACCTTGCCCGAACATAAACCCAAATGCCTGTAAAATAGACATCAAGCCGAAAACGATACCGACCGCGCCCGACGCGCTTGTTCCGTATGTACCCAAAAAAAACGTGTCCGCCATATTATATACGCTTGTTACAAGCATACTCAGCGTCGTAGGTATCCCGAGCTTAATGATAAGTCTGGGGATAGGCGTTTCGGTCATTTTTTTGTATTGTAGATTTTCTTTTTCAGCTATGTCCATTTTATTACCTTATTTCATTTAGAATTATGTGTTTTCATTTATGCATTCCGCACAAAATCAGCGGCTATATACGGCTACCGCTCGTCAAACCTTGCGCGAAGCTTTTCAAGAGCCTTTTTCTCGATCCTTGAGATATACGAGCGCGAAATTCCCATTTGCTTAGCTATTTCGCGCTGTGTCATAGG
The DNA here is from genome assembly GCA_022508945.1 of Oscillospiraceae bacterium. GTDB lineage: Bacteria > Bacillota > Clostridia > Oscillospirales > Ruminococcaceae > CAG-115. Next base: position 12,437 of record JAFLUE010000008.1, on the reverse strand, counting down.
TCTTGTAACTTTTCCGTTTTTATCGGCAACTCCATAGCGCTTACAGATTATTTCGCGTTCACGCTCGTCAAGCTCCTCAGAAATGAATCTGTACAGCTTTTCGCTGTTTATCTTAAGCTCGGCTGTTTGTTCGATATTTATATCGCTGCTGTAAATATCCTCGATCGTAAGCGAGTTTCCCTCCGCATCGCAGTCGATAGGTTCGCTTATAAAGATCTCCTCTCTTTGATGCTTGATCTTACGAAAATGCATTTTTATCTGATTGTCAATACATCTGGAGGCATAAGTCGAAAATTTGTTGTTTTTATTCGGATCAAAGGTTTCCGCGGCGCGGATAAGACCTATCGTACCAATTGAAACAAGGTCGTCCGCGTCGGCAAAATCGGGATATTTTTTGTTTACTATATACGCGACTAACCTCAAATTATGAACGATAAGTTTGTCGCGCGCAGCCTTTATCTCAATTTCCGTGCTTTCGGAGCTTGACATAATTTCAAGACAGTGTGTTTCTTCTTTTGAAGAAAGCTGCTTAGGGAAATTTCTTTTTCCCTCAAAATGAAGTCCGAAAAATAAAAAATTCTCAAGCGCAAGCTTTACGATCAACCAAAACATAGCAGTACCCTTTCGTCAATTTTTTGGTGATTTATTCTATTCTCATGCGCTTGTTTATTATTCTTAATAAAATGGTTTACGCCTGTCCGTGACTTTTATTTACTGTTTTTTCTGGATCTTAAGCTCAAGCTTGTGTTTTTTTGTTCCTCAGGCTGTTTTTCGGATAACTCCGGAGCTTCAAACCAGAATTTGCTCCCCTGCCCCAAGCTGCTCTCAGCGCCATATTTGAAGCCGTGCTGTTCAAGAACGCTTTTTACTATGGAAAGCCCTATCCCGCTTCCCATTTTTGCGCGCTTATGAGTTTTTGAGTGTTCACTTACCTTATAATACATATCCCATATATAAGGTAGATTTTCCGGAGAGATTCCCTCGCCGTGGTCCTCGACCTCAAAACGAACAACTCCGTTTTCCTTTCGGAACAGCTTTACAAATACTTTTTTGTCATCTCCCGCGTAAGTTACCGCGTTGTTTATCAAATTATATACTACCTGGTCAAGCTTTGAAATATCGCCGGATATTCTGATATTTTCCTCCGACTGAAGATCTACGGTAATTCCTTCATTATATTTTATTATTCCAAATCTTGATACAACCCCCGACAGATTATCGGAGAAATTAAACTCCTCTATATTAAGCTCGGATACTCCTGCCTGAAGCTTGGACAGATCGAGAATGTCCGTCACAAGCGAAGAAAGTCTGTCCGTTTCATCGATTATGACTTTAAGGTGTTTTTCACGCTTTTCGGGATTATCTCCCGAAATATCGCGTATCATTTCGGCGTATGCCTTTATCATCGTAAGCGGAGTCCGCAGATCATGGGAGATATTTGACATAAGCTCGCGGCGCAGATCGTCTGATTTTGCTATTTCCTTTGAAGCCTCCGTAAGCGTTTCGGAGAGCTGTTTTATTTCCTCATAGTCACGCTTTCCGATCTTAGCGTCAAACTTCCCTTGGGATAGACTTTTCGCCGAATTGTTGATTCTGATAATCGGCTCCGATATCTTGTTTGAAAAGAGTGCGGAAATAAATATCGTCAGGATCATCATTAACAATCCGACAAAATAAAATTGTCTTTGGAAGATCTGAACGGTTGTTCCTATAGGCTGAAGATAGTTGAAAATAAATATATACGCTTCGGGATTGCTTCTGTCGCTTCCGATATAGCTTCCCATCATTAGAATGGAGTTATCCTCCTTCTCATCTCGAAAGGTCTTGTAAATTGTACCCGAATCGGAATTATTTACACTGTTTATGAAATTCGATTTGGAAATCATCATCATCGAAAGACTTCCGCCAAGCCTGTCTACAAAATACGAAGTGTTATCGGGAAAAATAATTTCAATATACATTTTCTTATCGGAAGCTTGTTTTCTAATGATCTTTTCGATGTCCTCGCTGTTCCAGTTATATGAAATTTCAACAAAAGTCTCGCTTATCTCATATGTTTTCATCCACTCATAAAACATCGGAAACATCGCGATAAGAAAAATATAAGTAAACGCAAGCATCGCCAGAACAACTATTTCAAATCTCGCCCAGACGCGAACTTTAATGCTTCGGAAAAAATTCATCTTAAACCTCGAATTTATACCCCAATCCGCGCAGTGTTACAATAAATTTTCTGTAAGGACCCAAATTGTTTCTAAGCATTTTTATGTGGGTATCAATGGTTCTGTCATCGCCGAAAAAGTCATATCCCCACACTTCCTCAAGCAGCTTGTTTCTTGTTAGCGCGATATTTTTGTTTCTGACAAGATAAAACAGCAGATCATATTCTTTCGGAGTAAGATTTGCCTTTTCGCCGTCAATATAAACATTTCTTGAAATAAAATTAATTTCAAGCCCCTCAAATTTTTCGGTATCGGCTGTGGCAGTCTGCGCTGCGGCAGTGGAATTGCGTTTTACAATAGCGTTTATTCTTGCCATAACCTCTTTCGGCGAAAACGGTTTTACAACATAATCATCTATGCCTATCTCAAAGCCGAACAGCTTATCATATTCCTCTCCTCGTGCCGAAAGCATCATCAGCGGCGTCTGCTTATACTTTCTTATCTCCTTACAGGCTGAATAGCCGTCGAGCCTCGGCATCATAATATCCATTACAATAATATCGTAGTCATTTGATCTTGCCATTTCTATAGCCTGCATACCGTCGCTTGCCTCATCGACCTCATGCCCCTCAAACTCGGCATACTCTTTAAGCACTTCTCGGATATGCTCCTCATCATCAACCACAAGTATTTTATACATGACAGCACCCCTTTCATAAAAATTTTTTTATATTTAAGCAAAAGCAGGCGTCCTTTTAATTATTAAAAGAACGCCCAAAATAATAAAGAGAAAACTATGAACATTGCCGTTGTTTATCGGTACAGGCTATGCTTGCTCCGACAAATAAAGCATACAAAATCATTATGTAAACAACGTGAAAATAAACTGAAATTTTACAAAAATTCCTCTTCCTTAAACAAGTCAATGACCTCGCGCATCTTATACTCAAGAAAGTCGGGAACGCCTGTATCAAAGTAAATATACTCGTCGCATTCGCATATCACCATATTGCTTTTAAACGTATTAAGTGCAGGCATTTTTATTATCAGGACCGCTTTTCCGTTTACCTCGTCGAGTGAAAACTCTCCGCCCGTTTCTTCAACCAGTCGCTTTATCATTGGTATTCCACAGCCGATCTTATGCTTTGAAAAATCATTTTCATACAGCTTTTTCTGCTCTTCGGCATAATAACTGTTATCATTTACGATCTTTAACACAACATACTCTTTTTGGTCTATGACACAGTGATGCAGAGTAACAAGCGGCACACAGTCCTTCGGAGAATACAAAAGAGAATTCTGAATAGCGCTTATAAACGCACAGAACGCGTGGCGCTGATCCGCTCTGATAAAGCATTTATCAAAATCCCCCACAAAATCAATATGTCTTCCGCATTTAGCCAGAAAAGTGTTGCAGCGATAGACCATTCTTTCCAGCATCTGATAGCAGTCCACCCTTATATAATCGGGCTTTTTTAAGATCATATTGATATACTCAAAAAAGTTTTGGCAGATCAGATTTGTTCTTACGAGGTATTCCTCCATATCAGCGGCAATTTTACTGTTCCCCGCGTCCTTGAGCAATGTCATGATCTCCCACAGATGCACAAGATTATATTGTGCCACATCAATAATCGGAACAAGCCTGTTGAAAAAATCCGTATTTCTCGCCATTTCCCCAAGCTTATGGCTGTTGAACAAGCCACAAACATAAAATTCGCCCGTTTTTACGATTTTAGCGCAATATTGAACGCCCTTTATCATAAAAATTGTCGAAGTAAAATCTCCGTCAGCAAAAGTATCGTCCGGATTCAGATATTGGTCTGCCTTCGTATTTGGCTTTATGATACCGCCTTTGCTGTAAACACATTCAAGGCTGCGGTTAAAAATTGCGGAAGGAAAATCAAAGCTTTCACATAGCTTGATTATTCGTTTCAAATCCTCGGCATCGGAAAGAGCCGCTTCTTTCATTTCAACCAATCAGAGCCTCCATTTCATCAAGGAGCTGATTAAAAAGCTTAATAGCATTTTCCGCGGGTTTTTCAGAGGTCATATCAACACCCGCATCTTTCAAGAGCGAGATCGGATCCTTTGAACAGCCTCCGCTTAAAAATCCGATATAATCCTTTACTGCGTCCTCTCCCTCGTTCAATATCCTTTCGGAAAGAGCTATAGCCGCTAAAAATCCGGTTGCGTACTGGTAAACATAATAGTTATAGTAAAAATGAGGTATCCTTGCCCACTCAACGTCAAGCTCACTGTCAACTATAAAATCCTCACCGTAATAATCAACATTAAGCCCGTGATATATCTCACAAAGCTTTTCCGCGGTAAGACTTCCGCCGTTTTCCACGATCTCGTTAATTGCCAGCTCAAATTCCGCAAACATTGCCTGACGGTAGAAGGTCGTTCTGAACTGCTCTAAGAAATAGTTTACAAGATAAGCTCTCAACTGTTTATCCGTGCAATTTTTCAGCAGATGACGCATAAGCAGGCTTTCATTGCAGGTCGAAGCAACCTCCGCTACAAAAATCACATAATCCGCGTATACAACAGGCTGATTTTTATTTGACAGATATGAATGGATAGCATGTCCCATTTCATGAGCAAGCGTAAACTCGCAATTCAGCGTATCCTTGTGATTGAGCAAAACAAACGGGTGGACCTTAGCGCCCGCCGAATATGCTCCGCTGCGCTTGCCGACATTTTCGCATATATCTATCCAACGCTCATCCATTGCCTTTTTGAAAATCGCGCGATATTCCTCGCCCATAGGCTCAAGAGAAGCATAAACCTCTTCCGCCGCTTTTTCAAACGGTATCTTAAGGTCAATTCCCTTTACGCAGGGCGCCGACAGGTCATAAGCGTGGAATTCATCTGTTTCGAGCGCTTTTTTGTGAATTTTAATATACCTGTGCAGCGGCTCAAGATTATCACGAACGGATTTTATAAGCTGACGGTAGACCTCGGTATCGACCTCGTTAGCCGAAAGCGCCGCCTCAAGCGTAGAGGAATACTTTCTCGCCCTGGCGTTGAAAACAAGTGACTTTATCTGCGAGGAAAGCATAGTGGCACAGGTGTTCTTGAATTTCTCATAGGTTTTGTGTACGGATTCAAACGATGATCTTCTCAAAACCCTGTCGTGGCTTCTCATATACGCAATATGGCTTTCGTGAGTGACCTGATGCATATTTCCGTCTTTATCAACGGCGTCCGGAAAAGTAAGATCCGCGTCGTTAAACATAGAAAAGATAGTATCCGGAGATTCCGCCATTTCACCCGCCAGAGCGATTATCCTTTCCTCATTCTCGGGGAGAATATGCCCGCGCCTTAAACGTATGCGTTCGATCGCTCTCTTGTAAAGAGTAAGCTCGGGAAGCTCTTCAAAAAAGCCCGAAAGAACATCGTCGGAAATCGAGAGTATTTCGGGGGAAGTAAATGCCGCTGAGTTTGACAAAGACACAAAAAGCATTCCAAGGCGGTTTGACATATCCTGGTACTTTGAAACGCGGGTATCCTCATCGTTTTTGCGCTGGGCATAGTTAATAAGCTTATCGAGCAGAATCGTAAGCTCGTCGTCCAGTCTGCAATAATCCAGCAATGCTTTTGCGGACTTACAGAGCTTACCCTTAAACTCGGCAAGCTTATCCGCGTATTTCATCGCGCTTTTATAGTCATCTTCCCAAAGCTCGTCGTTTTTGTAAATATCTTCTATTGACCAGCGGTGTTTTTCGGGAATATCAGCCCGCTCGGGTATTCTTTCCGACATAAGTTCTCCTTTCAATTATGCTAATCAATGCGTCGTTCCGCTAAATAAATTCCCCGATCCTTAAACATTTCGGGAATATCGTAAACTATCCTGCCGTTAATATTTACAGTGAAACACTTTCCCGGATTATCATACGAAAAAGTGTCCCACGCAGTAACAAGCTTTTCCGTTCTCGGAATATCATGCTCCGCAAAGAACGCGAAATACTTTTCGATTTCATTGCTGAAAACGATGATCTCATTGTACTTGACCGACATTATCTCATCTCCGCTTTCATGACAGCCGAAGCCAAACATCGCAAGTCCGTCCGCAAAAAGCAGTTCGCCTGCCGTTTCAAGAACATTTTCAGCCTGTTTATTGTCAAGCGCGTCAATATAGTAAACATCATTATGCTGAACGTTTGAAATGTCGTGTTCATTGTTGGCGTTAGTCGGAAGTTCCAGAATAAAGAACAGCGGCTCATCGTGCATTTTTATGAAGCCGGTCATCAGATCTTCGAGTTTATCGGCGCTTACATTCGCGTAAATGCGGTTTTCATCAAGCATATAAGCTTCAAAGAGTTTTTCGGGAAAAGGCACCGCACAGCCCGCCCTCATTTTTAATTGCTCCATACCATCTTAAACACACATCAATGCATTCTGTTGCGTATCTTTTGCTTTATGAACTTCTCGTAAAAAGGTTTTAAATAGCCAAGGAAAATATCATATGCCACAAACGCGAACAGTGCCAAAAACACAAGCACCAGCGCGCTGTATTTTCCAAATTCGTCTGTGTCTTCAAAAATCTCAGTCATTCCGAAAACGAAAATCAAAATTGAATAACAGCCTGCTGTTGCTGTGACAGCAACAGCCAATTTCACCAGACCTCTCAGCAGGCTGAATTTTATTTTTTGCAGATATTCCCGAAGTATCGGATAATATCCGAGCAGAAAAATAAACAGCATCGCCACCTCATAGTTCGATGTAATAAGCAGACACAAGATCCCTACGGCAATATAGCTCACAAGTCCGTATTTTACGCCGAGATTCTCTCTTATAACATAGATAAGCACCCCCGCAAACGCGGGAGTTACATACTCGAACGTAGGTACGAACCCGAAAACAAACATAACCGCAAGCGCAAGCCCGCTCATTATACCGCAAAGAGCTACGACATAGCCTATGCGCTGAGGCTTTTGTGACATATTATCTGCGCCCCTGTCCGTAAAATTCCATACTCTTTTCCTTTTGAATTCTTCCTACCCTCAAAAGCTCGCGCAGGGTGTCAATATCATCGTTTACCATTGCATCACGGTATTCCGTAATGGAATTGATGATATTGTTCACCTCAAACAAAAGCGCTTCCTTGTTGCACATAAACAGGCTCGACCACATTTCCTCATTAAGGTACGCTACTCTTGTAAGATCAAGAAAGCTTCCCGCCGAAAAACCGTCCGCCTTCAACAGCGAGGGACTTTTTACATACGCGTTTGAAACTACGTGTGCAAGCTGAGATGTATAAGCGATATTTCTGTCATGCTGTTCAGGAGTCGCTATAACAACTTGTCCGAAATTCATGCAGGCTCCGAGAGTGGAAACCAGATCAATTGCTATCTGCGGAGTGTTTTCGGTAGGGGTAACAATAAAGCTTGCTTTATTAAACAGCTCCGCGCTTGAATAGTCAAATCCCGAATGCTCTATTCCCGCCATAGGGTGAGTTCCGATAAAGATAACGCCTTTTTCTTCAAGAATGGGTGTGCAGTTATTTACAATGTAACCCTTTACACCGCAAATATCCATTACTATCGAGCCCTTTTTGAACCTATCCGCGTTTTCCTTCACAAACTCAACTATAGCCAAAGGATAAAGAGCGATCACGGTAAGGTTAGCCTCACAGAGCTTCTCAACGCCTATCTCCTCGTCGATTGCGCCCGCTTCGAGAGCTTTTTTTACCGTTTCCTTATCGGAATCTATACCCATGATATGATGGAACGTATTGGCTTTAAGGGCTTTACAGATCGACCCGCCTATAAGTCCCAAGCCTACAACAGCTATATTCATTTACATTACTCCTAATTATCCAATATACTATAATTATACCATATTATCTAAAAAAATGCAAGTGCTTTTGTTTGATCTTCCAATAAAAAGGACGCCGAAGCGTCCTTTCAGATTATAGAAAAATTGCTTTCTTATTGCTGAAACGTACGCGATCTTTTCTTTTTGGGGAAAACCTTTCTTCAGAAAGTTTTTTCCCAAGGCGCTTTTCCAAAGATTTTTGTACGCTCACATTTAAGTTGTTATGTGTTTATTATGCTTTTCCGACAGAACCGAACAGCTCCATTTTTTCCTTTACTGTGGCCTTTATCGCCTCAGCGCCGGGAGCAAGCAGCTTTCTCGGGTCGAAGCCCTTGCCCTGCTGATCCTTGCCCGCTTCGATGTATTTTCTTGTGGCGTCCGCAAACGAGAGCTGGCACTCGGTATTAACGTTGATCTTAGCAACTCCGAGAGAGATCGCCTTCTTTATCATATCTTCGGGTATGCCTGTTCCGCCGTGAAGAACGAGAGGCATATCGCCGACTTCCTTCTTTACAGCCTCAAGCGTTTCAAACGAAAGACCCGGCCAGTTTTCGGGATATTTTCCGTGAATGTTTCCGATTCCCGCCGCAAGCATTGTAACTCCCAGATCAGCAATCGCCTTGCACTCCTTGGGGTCAGCGCATTCGCCGAGTCCTACGACTCCGTCCTCTTCTCCGCCGATAGAGCCGACTTCCGCTTCGATTGAAATACCGAGTACATCGCAGGTATTAACAAGTATTTTGGTCTTTTCAATGTTTTCGGCGATCGGATAGTGCGAGCCGTCGAACATTATTGACGAAAAGCCTGCTCTTATACACTTCTGAGCGCCCTCAAACGTGCCGTGGTCGAGATGAAGAGCTACGGGAACTGTGATATTCATTTCCTCAAGCATTCCGTTTACCATTCCCACAACGGTCTTAAAGCCTGTCATATACTTGCCCGCTCCCTCGGATACACCGAGAATTACGGGTGATTTCAATTCCTCGGCAACAGCCAGAACAGACTTTGTCCATTCGAGGTTGTTGATGTTGAACTGACCGACAGCATACTTACCGTCGCGAGCCTTATTGAGCATTTCTTTAGCGGAAACCAACATAGATATTTTCTCCTTTTTGAATTGAATTTCGGATTATAAATCCATACGTTGATTATATCACATTTTCCACAAAATTGCAATAGATTTTGAAAAAATTTCTACAAAACAAACAAATTATATAAAAATCATTAATCAGCAAAATTTATACATCTTCGCTTCCGATCAAAACCTGCCGACGCTTATGTATGTTTGCTTTAAGCTTTTTCCCCTGTTTGAATGTCAAACAAACTTTTATTATCATGTCCCTCGGGCGCAAAGAAGAAAAACTCTCCGTTCTCGCCCTCAACAAGCAGCCGACCACAATTATAGCATTGATAAACACACCTGAACCGAATATACTCGTCTATATTACGGCGAAACCTCATCGAAAGCGCTTCTCTGTCGGATGAATCATCTTCAATAAGCTCATCGGCAAGATCAAGCAACGGAAAGAACTGCTTATCGGACAGAATATGTCCCTTATAGCTGATATAATCGGTATTATCGTGCAGTATCTCACCGCACATACATCTTATCCGCGACATGATGCTGTTTAAGTATTGTGGTCGCTTGTGTGGAACTGTTTCAGGTTTCCGATTTTCTTCGCTCTTTCGCTCATTATTTCGTCAACCCTTTCCACGGAAAGTCCGCGCTCCGCCATAAGCACGGCGACATGATAGAACAAATCGTTTATTTCGTTCGCAAGCTCCTCGTTATCGGCATTTTTCGCCGCGATGACCATTTCCGTACATTCCTCGCCGCACTTTTTGAGAATTTTGTCAAGTCCCTTATCGAAAAGATAACAGGTGTAGCTTCCCTCCTGTGGGTTTTCCCTGCGGTTTAAAATAACCTCATACATTTCCTTAAACGCGTTTGTCATTGTTGTTCCTCCTGTATTTCAATCTCATTTTGTTTTATAAACTGCCCGAGAGAAGCAAGATTTTTCGGTGTAGCCTTGAATTTGCAAAGCTCCTGTTCTTTTCCGGTGAGGTCAACGACCTTAATTTTTATCTTATTTTTCTGACTGTCGATTTCGGCGTAAACGGGAATAGCGTCCTTTGATCCCCTTATCCTGTATCCTTTTTCGGAGATCACCACAAAGTTGCTTAATAAGCCTACTGTCAAATCTATAACAGTTAACAGCAAAAAAGCAGCTACATTATTATGAAAGTACTCGTTTGCTTTACAATTTGAAATATAATCTTCATAGTATTTATCGGGATCTAATATAATTATGCCTTTGTCCTTTTCCTGATTTTTGGCAAACTCTTCAACCAAGAAAGTTCCTCTCAGAGGTTCCAAAAAAGCAACAGCGCTCTTAAAGACCTTTGCCTCGTTAAACTGCTGTATCATAAAATAGGTCATACCCGCAAGCAATGCAGCAAGAACAAAGCTAAAAACGTTGTATCTGTATTTCACCGCAACAATACCCTCTCTTGCGGAGATAACAAATAATTTGACAAACTGATAAACACCGAATAACGCGGAAAGACCGAGAAATATATATAAAACTATTCCTATAATGCTCCAGAAATCCATAAACGCCTCACTTTATCCTGTTGAAAAAGCAGGTGCGGTTTCCCGTATGGCAGGCAGCTCCTGTCTGTTCGACCTTGACAAGCAGCGTGTCGTCGTCGCAGTCGCCGTAGATCTCGATAACGCGCTGAACGTGTCCAGAGGTCGCGCCCTTATTCCAAAGTTCCTGCCTTGACCTGCTCCAGAACCATGTATAGCCCGTTTCAAGCGTTTTCGCCAGACTCTCCTCGTTCATATACGCAAGCATAAGAACCTCGCCCGTTTCATGATCCTGAACTATCGCGGGAATAAGCGAAGATTTCACAAAGTATTTCTTCAAGTCCATAAGCTCTCCTAAATTACTGTTTATTGTGTACTGTCAACTGTCCACTGTTTCAGTCCCACCAGAAATACCATGTTGACGACTTAGTGAGTATATCCGCAAGTCTGCCGACCGTTTCAACTCCCTGATCGACGATATCAGTGCAGAACATATACTGCTCGAGCGCAAGCTCCATCGCCTCGGTCTTGTCCTTTACGGGACTCGCTTTGAACTCGAGCACGTCGTGGGTCATCAGCGCCGGTATCGCGCCGTATTTTTCGTACCAATATTTTCCTATCCAGAACATTTCCTCCGGATTAGGACACGCGTTCCAGCCGCCGAAAGGATACCATGCGAAAATCTCCCACGGGTTTGTAACAGGTATCTTCGCGATAACGCACTCTAAACTTTTTCCCGTATGAAAATCGCGCATTCCCGAAAATCCGTTCACTTCCTCGCCGTCCTCGACCTCGCCGATAAGCTCGTCCCAATATTCGCTCATTTCCTCTTTTTCATTTTCAAGAGCATCATCGAACCACTTTCTCGCGTCGATCTCGGGAGCCGCAAACACCTCTTTCTGAAGGTCAGCCGAGTGGCTGCTTCCGTCAAGCTCCATATAGTCCTCAATTCCGAAAATTATCGGAGTATAACCGCCCTCCGTCCTTTTGGCAAACAATTCTTCATATATTTCGTTTACTTCTAAAAGCTCTGTTCCTTTCGGTATATGCACATACTCACAACCTAAATAATTAATTATTTTCTGTGCCTTTTCGCTGATGTTTGACATTATTATTTACTCCTTTTATCTTGCCGGAATATTATGCTCTCTCAAATGTGTTTTAACTTCACCTACGGTCAGCTCCTTAAAGTGAAACAGCGAAGCCGCCAATGCCGCGGAGGAATTTGTTTTCTCAAAAACCTCGCTGAAGTGTTCGAGCTTTCCGCAGCCGCCGCTTGCGATAACAGGGATGGTAACGCGCTCGCACACGAAATTCAGCATATCAATATCGAACCCGCCGCGGACTCCGTCGGTGTCTATAGAATTAAGGCAGATTTCTCCCGCTCCGCGCTCGGAGATCTCTTTTACCCAATCTCCCAGATCAAGGTTCATATCAACTCTTCCGCCGTTTATAAACACAGAATAACCGCCCTTATCATTGCGCTTTGCGTCTATGCCCACTACAACGCACTGACTTCCGAATATCTCTGCGGCATCGCTTATGAGCTTTGGATTTTTGACAGCCTGCGAGTTTACCGAGACCTTATCGGCTCCCGCCCGAAGCGTTTCGCGGAAGTCCTCGACCGAGGCAATTCCTCCGCCCACGCAAAGCGGAACGAAAACCTGTTTTGCCGTTCTTCTCACAACGTCGAGCATTACCCCGCGACCCTCATAAGACGCGGTTATATCGTAAAACACTATTTCGTCCGAGCCCTGCTTGTTGTACTCAACAGCAAGCTCGACAGGATCGCCAACGTCCTTTAAGCCTTCAAAATTAACACCCTTAACGACTTTTCCGTTCCTCACATCAAGGCAAGG
>JAFLUE010000079.1 GCA_022508945.1 Oscillospiraceae bacterium | reverse complement strand
CGGTTCTCATTTGACGGCAGCTCCGCTGCCGCCAAATGATGAATTTTGAAATTCTATTTAAATCAATCCTCTCACGTCAACGTTATTTAAACAATCCGCCAATTCTTTTTAAATAAATCCGTCAAAACAACGTAATATAGATTTGCGAATTTCAAATCAATCTAAGTCCGCTGCAACAACACCCTGTGTCGAAGCGGCTCCTTTCCTCCGCTTGAAGCGCGATCTCATGCTTACGGCAACCTCCGCGACCGCGCAGAATTTATCCACCAACGTAATAATAAAGGTTTCCTTATGCCGTGGGAGATGGAGCGTCATTGGCCACATATGATTTATTATCATATCCCCCTCAAGCTCGTTTATTGAAAACATTTCCGACGCGTTGAAAAACGCGATTTTCGGATGCTCCGAAATATGCGAGCTTTCTCCGAGACCCTTTTCGTGCTTTCTTCTGTCATAGAAAAACAGATCGTGCATAAGTCCCGCGCGCGCCGCGCTTTTAGCGTCAAGCTTCAGAAATCTGCACAGCAGAAAATTGTAGTATGAAACATTGAGCGAGTGCTGAAGGCGCGTTGTTCCTATATGATGACCGAATTTTCCGAGCTTTTGTATATTCTCGTTTTCAATAAGGTCAAAAACGCACGAAATGTATTCCTTACATTCAAATATGTTTTTTCTTGATAAAACAGCTTTCATCATGTTTATACCTCACAATCCCTTCCAAGTGATATTGTATCATATTTTCGGACGTCATTCAACGGTAATTTATGGCAATTTTCCTGCTCCAAGGAAACATAATCTAAATTCAAGTATACATCTTTGTATTAAATTCGCCAAAATATATAAAAATTTCCATTTTTTCTTGTGTTTTGTTTAATATGCACAAAAAGATGCGATTATTTTTTGGTAGTTTTATGTGGGTTGACGTACTTGTAATAAGTTCGGATTTGGTGTATAATTAAAGATAGCAAATTGCGCTCATTTACAGCAGACTGCCGATAAACACTCATCTGCGCCGTCAGCCGCACTGCGGCAGGCATAAGCATGGCTTAGGGAGCTTGCCGGCAAGGTTTCGTGCGTTTGAGGCTTTCCGACAGTCTGAAATACACGCTGTAAACGGCGAATAATTCGGAGGTGCGTTATATTGGGCAACTTTAAATGGATACCGCTTGTTGGTCAGAATTTGTCTGCGGCGAACCTTGCCGCGGCGGAAAAGCTGCGAAAGTTCGGGTTTGCGCTGAACTGCGGAGAATTCGGTTCGGAAAAGTATGTTAAATGCGCGCTCAGCGTATATGACGTTCTTGCGGAAAAGGAAAATCCGAACATACTTGTAATAACAAACGAGAGCGAGCTGTATAGCTGGTACAGAATGTTTATTACAAGCATCGGCGCGGATTTTAAAATGGTTTCCGGCGCGCAGAATTCTTTGCTGTTTTTTGATGAAGAAGGCGCGGCGCTGTTTCTGATGTCCAAGAACACTCTGTTTTCGGATAACAACGTCCTCAGGCGCAAGGCGAATGAGAATGTTAAGTGGGATCTGATAATAATTGACGAGGAACTCAACAACAAGGTTCCCGATTACATAGGCTATCGAAAGCACATTGTCTGGAAAGCGGAAAAGCTGCTTATAAACGCGCCGTTCCCCGCTAAGTCCGACGAAAATAAGGCGGATCTGGCGGAGCTTATAAAAAGCGTTCTCGCCGACAGTGAAAAGGCAGACGCCGCAAACTCGATGACGCTTGGCGCGTCCGCCTGCGCGCTGAATGACGAAAGCCCGGTTATGCGCTATTATGACCCGCTTGTTTATTCGGACGACTATAGGCGCGAGGTCGTTTTCCTTGATTACGGATTTGAGGACGCGGTCATAAATACCTTCAGAAGACGCGTCGATCTGCGCTCGGGACTTCCTACCTATACTTACGGCGGAAATATCTTTGAACAGTATGACGTAGATAAATTTGATAGACAGAAGAAAATTTATATGAAGTCTTACTTCACGCGCTCCGACGTTGAAGATCTTGCCGAGCTTGATAAAAAGCTCGAAGCGCTTCTTAAGTACAGCTACGAAATTCTCAAGGACGATGATTCGAGAATTATGATCTATTGCTGTAACAAAAACACTATAGAATATTTAAGGAAAGTGTTCTCCGCGCTTTACGGAAGCCAGGTATTCGTGGAAAGAGGAGAAACGATAACTCCGCAGGTAATTATCAATAAGCTGTCGGTCGATACGGACATTGACGAAAGACCGCGCGTTATTATCGGTATGGATAACCTTTCAACGACGGGTGAAGGTATGCAGACCGTTACCTGTGTTATAAACTACGAGCTTCCGTTCTCGGCGGCGGTCCTTGAAAAGAGAATGACCCGCCACGGCTTCAGCCGCGAGAAGAACAGAAAGTTTGTTATTTTCCGCGACTCAAATAAGGTTTTTGACTCGGTAATTCTTGAGAAAAATCTTTGCAGAAGCATTGCGGATGCGTTCTGCGGCGCTCTTCCCATAAGAAATATCCTGTTTGATATAAAGGAATTGGGCGTGTTTATGGCGGGACTCATAAGCTCTCTCAAATATGTAAGAGATCACGCGCAGCAAGCCGAATCGGGCTTTGATTTCATAAAGAAGATCAAAGCCGAGTTTTCGCTTGTTGATGACGACGAGATCTCAAATACAAAGCAGCTCACTGATTTTGCGGACAAAAATCTGAACAAGATATATACCTTGTTCGGCTTGAACGACAGATCAACAGCGGCGGATATCGCTGCGGCGATGAACGCGCTTAACGGCTTGTGCCTGTTAAATGACGACGGAAAGATCGAAAAGATGCTTTTACGCGACGAAATGGCGGCGTCGTTCTCCGACAACTCCTATTCAAATCAGCCGTTTGCGTCTGAGGCGGTAAAGGGACTTGAGGACGCGAAGGCTGAGGTCGACGCGATGGCAAACGATAAAGATTTCCACATAAAGATCAAAAACGCGGTCAGAGAGCTTAACGACGTTATCCAGTATCCCGTTATGTACGGAATATGGAAATACCGTGAAAAACAAAAAAAGCAATCCGGCTCTCAGTTTAAAGAATACATCAGGATCTTCAATGAGGGTATCTGACGCTAAAACGGGTTTTAGCTCACAATATAAGCCGTGCGAAATAAACCGCGCGCGGAGAAATGAGGCGAAATATGAGCGCAAGCAGCGAAACAGTTTCAAGACTTTTAGGCGATTTCTTTGAGCGGAACACTGCCGGAGACAGGGAAGGAATAAAGGCGGTCATTGAGGAGATCGAACAGAATATCCGCAACGGCGGAGTTGACGACGCGTCGTTTAAGGAATATTTCAACAATATGTACGCGGGCAGAGGCGCGATAAACGCGACAAATCTGGCAAAGGATTATCCGCGCGAGTCTATTATCCGCGAGCTTTTTCAGAACATATTCGGATGCGATTATGATGAAAAGGATATAAAGGTCGAGGTTGACTTTCTCGATGACGGAAAGGTAAGGCTCAACTATAACGAGGTCGGCTTCAGACTCGAGCAGGTGTTCTACTATCTTTCCATAGGACGCAACGAGGGCGACAGAAAGCGCGAGGGCCGCTTCGGCTTGGGTGCGAAGAGCGTATTTACAAACGTTGACTGGTTTGAGATGAAGTCAAATTCCTACCGTCTTCGCGTCGTAAACGATGAGGGTGTGCTTAAGGTGCGCGACCTTCAGCTCAGCGCCGAGCCGTTTAAAAACACGGAGATCATGTTCGCGCTGCCTTTGAACGAACAGCAGACGCTGCACGATAATCTGCGTACGATCTGCTCGCAAAAGGGAAGCTACATTAACATGGTCGATCTGTGCTTTGCTTTTGTAAGAAAAAAGAACCTTAAGGCAGCGGACGACGAGGAGTGCTTTGAACGCACGTTTAACATCGCCATCGCGAATTACGGACGCGGAGAGGTCGTATATAAGCTCTTTAACAACCGCAAAGAGGGAAGCGACATAACAAAGGTTCGTTTCCTCGAAAACGGAAAGAGCGTTGCGGACTTTATCCATTCCGAACACGACGGCTTTACCTACCTTATTCCGTTCGCTATTTCAAATACAAAGCGCGAAGCGGGAAGAGTTCTTATGTCGAAGTATAACTACTTCTCGACCTTTGAGCTTACGGGCTTTGTGGGTTCGGACAACAAGGAGTTTGTGGACGAACAGCTTTCGGCATTCTTTGTATCCGTTCCGAATAAGTATATTACAAACAACCGTTCGGGTATCAAGTATGATTCTCTTGAGGAATGCGCGGCAAAGATCGAAAAGGGTATTTTGTATGTCGCGGACGAGTACAAAAGACTGTTTGTGCTTGAGCTTATGCCGAATCCCTCAGACGAGGGACATTATATGCTTCGTCCGAGGCAGTATGTCTTCGAGTTCTTTTACAATTATGTCACCACAAGCAAGATCGCGAAGGGGCTTCGCGACCGCTTCGGAAACAGCGTTTCAATCCTGTTTCCTCACAGTGAACAGCCTGTCCAGTTCGGCGACCTGCGTAAAAACGGATTTTTCAGCGAGCGCGCGGGCGTTACTAAGGAAGAACACGAAAGCGGCAGCATAGCCGAGGCTCTGTATTCCGATATAGATCAGATGAACGGCTGGTACGGAAGAGACGACAACCACGTGCTTGTCGCGAAATATAAGTGGAATGTTCTCGGTACGGACGAATGCGGCGAGGAATTTCTGTACGGATTTTTCCAGGACGGACACCAGTATTTCATGCCGTCCTACGGAAACAAAAAGCTCAAGGACTACGAGCTTGGCGCGTCGTTTAACAGCATAATAAGCCTTAAACTCAACGAATGCATAATAAACGGCTCTGTCCAGGACGAAAACGCTCTCGCTCAGGCGTTTGAGGTAATCGACGAAATGTTCAACAACGATTACCGTATTTCGATGAAATATTTCCAGTTTGTTATCTCATCGGGAGCCGCAAGCATCAGCTTTGAGATCTCGAAGATCAACATCGGAAATATGAAAAAGGCTTACGACGTGCTGGCGGCGCATGAGATGCGCTTTGAAAACCACCAGATCTTCAATCAGGTCGTAACGCTTATGGTAAACTCTTTCTCAAACGGAAAGGATACCGTGACCTTCTTAAAGGAAATAAAGAGTCAGGGCGGAGATGTTTCGCTTGCGCTCGATATCAATAAGCGCTATCGCTTCTCGGTTTACGGAAAGCAGTTTATGATACCGCCGACCATAACAAACTCCGAGCTTCTTGAAATTGTCGGAGATGTTTATTCGCTTATAGAGAGCGGACTGTTGAACAACAGAAGCTTTGACTTTACCTATGCTCCCGGAAGATTCACATTTGATCTGGCTGAGCTGAAGGAGGCGCTTCCCGAATGCGGTTCGACTGCTGAAATAAGCGCTAAGCTTGATAAGATCTTCATTTGCGATCTCGGAATGGATAAGATCGCCCTTCTGGATTCAAACAACAAGCTTATGAAGATCGTCGGCATAGACAACTCGCTCGATCCCAATGACCGCGAGAAAACAGACAAGTTTATCATACTGCGCGACGGTATGCCAAAGCCGCAGTATGCTTCGTTCATCGAATTCCTGCTGACAGACTCGAATCAGAACAGACTCTTCAAGCTGTTCTCCGGAACGGAAGAACCGAACATCATTCTTCCCGACCAGTTGCCCTACTACTTCAAGCCCGTTCCTACGCTTACGCGCAGAGAGTTTGACTTCCTCAGAGGCGAGGTTCGCAAGATCGCTAAATATGAGAAAACAAACGACAAGGCATACAGAAACTATTTTGCGCGCGATGTAAACGCGAAGCTTTACGGATATGGCGGCGTCTGCCCGTTCTGCGGATACTCTACGGGAGTTCTTAACAGCTTCGAGGTAAAGCGCTTCTCGATCGGCATTATGAACGGCGAAAAAGAGCAGAAGTTCAGCTTTGCGCTGTATTTGTGCCATAATGACGCTTCGGCGGCTGCGGGCTGGATATTCGACGATGTATTTATCGGCGGAATGTCGCCGTTTGTGTGGCTTGATGAAATTTCGCAGACAGATACGATACCTCCCGAGTTTATGTACTGCAGCGTAAAATACCGCAAGCAGGTGACATATGACATCTGCGAGCCGGATAAAAACGGTGTTACAATAACGGAAACTGTTTATGACGGCGCGAGCGAAACACTTGATTTTGTTTTAAGTCCGATGATGGCGGCTAAGTGGTATGAAGACAACTTATCGGGGCGTCCCCAGGTCGAAAGAAGCGAGGCTGAAGAGGAAGAAGAGGAAAACGGTACTGTTGAGGATGTAAAGCCTATTGACCGTGACGACGCTTCCGAGGGTGAAGAGGAAGTATCGGAAGTCGAAGACGTTAAGCCTATAACCATCGCGGAAAACATCGGCGAGATCGAGATGTAATTTAAATATAAGAATTAAGCACAAAGCCGCCGTAAGGTTATCGGCGGCTTTTGCTGAGAGTATTACTTACTCCCAACCGGCTATTAAATGCTTAATCCGTAATTGATTTTAGCTTGTGAGGATATGACAATTACGCGTTAAACATTACGAATTAAATCAGAAAGGATTGGTGGATTTGTCAAAGCTCCATTCTATTAAGCTTCCGCATTTCAGCGCGTCCGCAGAGCAGACGACAAGAAAAATTCCCGCGCCCGAAGAGGTTGCTATAAGTATGGCACAGCATATCGGTGCGCCATGTACGCCGTGTGTTGAGGTGGGCGACTATGTAAAGATCGGTCAGAAGATCGGCGACAGCGAGGCGTTTATGTCCGCTCCCGTTCATGCCTCCGTAAGCGGAACGGTAAAGGAGATAAAGGACGTTATGAACGTCGGCGGAAGGCTCTGTAAGACCGTTGTTATCACAAACGATAACAAAAACGTTATGTTTGAGGACTTGAAGCCTCCGAAGTCCGACACAAAGGAAGATTTTATAAAGGCTGTGCGCGAGAGCGGCGCTATAGGACTTGGCGGCGCGGGATTTCCTACTCACGTTAAGCTCGCGACAAAGGATAAGATCGAATATCTTTTGCTTAACGGCGCGGAGTGTGAGCCGTATATAACAAGCGACTACAGAGAGCTTATGGAAAATACCGACGGTGTAATGGCGGGAATTGAACTTATTATGAAAAGGCTCGATATCCCACAGGCGATAATCGGTATTGAAGAAGATAAGCCGAAGGCTATAGCAAAGCTGACAGAGATCTGCGGAAAGTATACGGGAATTTCCGTTAAAAAGCTTCCCGGCGCTTATCCCCAGGGCGCGGAAAAGGTTTTGATCCACTCGCTTACGGGAAGGGTCGTTAAAGAGGGAATGCTCCCGTCAAACGTCGGCTGTATGGTTATGAACGTTTCGACGGCAGGATTTATCAACAGCTACATAAAAACAGGAGTTCCGCTTGTTAAGAGAAGGATAACGATAGACGGAAATATAGTAAACTCGCCGGGAAACTTCTTTGTTCCTATCGGAACGCTTTTACACAGTGTCGTAGGCTTTGCCGATGTAAGAAAACAGCCCGACAGGATCGTGCTTGGCGGACCTATGATGGGAAACTGCGCGTTCGATCCGGACACGCCGCTCGCGAAAACAAACAACGCCGTTCTGCTTTTTGCGGACACGGTCGAGAGAAAGCAGACGGCTTGTATCCGCTGCGGACGCTGTGTAAGAGCCTGCTCGCTTAACCTTATGCCGACGGAGCTTGAGAGTGCGTATGACGCGCGCGACGCCGAGGCGCTCGAAAGGTTAAAGATAAACCTTTGTATGAACTGCGGCGCGTGCAGCTTCGTTTGTCCCGCGAAGCGCAATCTTGCCGAAAAAAATCAGCTTGCCAAGGACTTTTTAAGGCAAGCAAAAGCAAAGTGAGGTGGACAAAATGAATAAGCTGTTTGTTGAGGCTTCGCCTCATATAAGAAGCTCCCGCACAACTCAGAACGTTATGCTTGACGTAGTAATAGCGCTCTGTCCCGCACTTATTGCCGCGACGATTATTTTCGGCATAAAGGCGCTGGTATTGACAGTTATATGCTGTGCTTCGTGCGTTGTTTTTGAGCTTTTGTTCAACATGATAGCAAAAAAGGAGCGCACCATATCCGATATGTCGGCGGTAGTTACGGGTATGCTGCTTGCGTTCAACCTGCCTGTTGACCTGCCGATCTATATGGCTGTCATTGGCTGTTTTATAGCTATAGTCATTGTAAAATGCCTGTTCGGAGGAATAGGACAGAACTTCGCGAACCCCGCTATTACCGCAAGGATCGCGCTTATGCTTTCATTTACCGCGGCAATGACGACATGGACTGCTCCGCTTTCAGCCTGGGACAGCTCGATAGACGCGGCGACCTCGGCGACGCCGTTGGTAGCCGATAAGCTTCCGAGCCTTATGGATATGTTCCTCGGAGTACGCGCGGGCTGTCTTGGAGAGACCTGCATAGCGGCTCTGCTTTTGGGCGCGCTTTACCTGCTCATTCGCGGAGTTATCAGATTTGAAACGCCGCTTTGCTTTATAGGAACGGTCGCGGTCCTGACGCTGTTTAAAAACGGCTTTGACTGCATGGATATGCTGGGTCAGCTTATGGCAGGCGGTCTGGTTCTCGGAGCTTTCTTTATGGCGACCGACTATTCCACAACTCCGATAACTACAAAGGGCAAGATCATTTTCGCGGTAGGCTGCGGAGTAATCACATTCCTGATAAGAGAGTTCGCGTCGCTGCCGGAGGGCGTTTCATTCTCGATACTCGTAATGAACTGCCTTACGCCGCTTATAGACAGAGTAACGGTTCCCAAGCCTCTCGGAGCGCTTGTTCCCGAAAAAAAGAAAAAGGAGGGCGAAAATAATGGATAAAGTAAAGCCTGTTATCGTCCTTGCAGTAATCGCCGCGTTTATCTCAACGCTTGTCATAGTGGTGTACAACCTTACATATGTAGATACCTCGAACGAGGTTACCGATAAGCAGGCGGACGCGCTTGTAGCCATTTACGGAGGATCAAAGGAAGACTACGAGGTCGTTCCCGCGGAGAAATGGCAGACGTTGTTGGCGGCGTCCTCCGATTCAAATGTACAAAACAACGTTCAGAAGGTGTTCCGCAAAAAAGACGGCTCTCTGGCTATAGAGTGCGTTGTAAAGGGATATAAGAAGGGCTTCGATATTATGGTCGGAGTAGACGATCAGAAGGTCGCGGGCGTAGCGATAGTTTCCGTCGGCGAGGAGACCCCGGGTCTTGGCACAAAGACAAACAATCCCGATTGGCTCGGCAATTTCAAAGGAATTTCGGGCAGCGCGGAGATCGTGAAAGCTGCTCCGTCTTCCGACAATCAGGTTCAGGCGGTAACCTCGGCTACATACTCCTCAAGAGGTGTGGCAACCGCGGTAAACACCGCTTTGAATGCGTTTAATCTTTTGAGCAGTCTGGGAGGTGAGGCACAATGAGCTATATGAAGGAATTTACCAAGGGACTTAT
>JAFLUE010000078.1 GCA_022508945.1 Oscillospiraceae bacterium | reverse complement strand
GCTTGGATAGCGCAAAGCGCAGCTTTGCGCGGTTTTGAAATTTCTATTTAAATAAGGAGTGATATAGATGAATGATTATACCGGAGCCGCACGTCTTGAAGAAGCAGTTATTAATATGAGACCCGATGAGCTTCGTGAATTATACAAGGAGATAGGATATGTGGACTTTTCCGCTAAGGCGTTGGGGCTTGCGTGTCGTTTTCGCGGGGCGGATATGGTAAAGGCGCTTTGCGAGTGCGGTGCGACTTTCGCTATTCCGCAAAATGAGGAAGCCGAAAACCTGTATCATGTTTATTCGGGTATGAAGTATGAGAACTATCGTTCAAATTTCGCAATGTATCTGCTTAATATCACAAAGCAGATAAAGGGAGCTTGCTGCTGCAAGGGTATCAAGCTCTTAAAGCAAATAGAACGGAATGATAAGAAAAAGCTGAAACAAATATCCGACAGCGAACGCGCCAAGGTATTGAAATATCTTTGTGAAAACGCCGATAAGCTTTCATTTCAACCGTCGGAGCTGTTATTTTGGGCGATATACGCGCGTGATGATTTTATTTACGGTGAATTAAAAACAATGGGCGTTGATATCTCGGAAAAACGTATAAATATCATGACAAACGGCGGTAATATGTCCGATATGTATTGGTATGAGTACAGCTCGCTTAACGCAAAGCTTTCGGATGAGGACTATCTGCCCGTTATGGAGAGGCTTGCCGCGGAGCTTAACGGAAAACAATTTCACTGTACGGAAAAGATCTTTGAGATAACAAAAAAACGTTTTTCTTATCCGAATATACCCGAATTCTTTTTTGAGAATTTTGAAATGGACAAGCTTAACAGAATGAAAATTCTGCGCGGAATGATCGACGGAAACAGCACGGCGGCTCTATCGCTTGCAGAAAAAGCAGGGTGGCTTGACAGTATAAAGCGGCGCGACGACCTCATAGATTACGCGCGGAAAAACAAGAGCGTCGAATGTACGGCGTGGCTGCTGGATTTCAAGAACCGCACCGCCGACTTCGCCGCCGAACAGGTCAAGGCGGAAAAGAAGATCGAACGTGAGCTGAACGCAAGCCCGAACTCCGTTTTAATGATGAAAAAGCTGTGGAGCTACAAAAAGCGTGAACAGGGCGACGGGCTTGTAATTAAAGAATACAAGGGTACGGCAACGGAGGTGACTGTGCCTGAAACCATCGGCAAAAGCACGGTCGTCGAGATAGGAAACGGCGCGTTTGCGGGAGGTTCCGGCATGGGCGCCGGAACAATTATCACATATGCTTCGTTTGAACAGCAGGCTTTGCGGCGAAAGATCACCGAGGTCACGCTCCCTAAAACGATCAAGGTCATAGGCAGGGGCGCGTTTGCGAGCATGAACTCGCTTTTGTCGATAGAGATCCCCGACAGTGTAGAGGAGATCGAGCCGTATGCTTTTGATATGTGCGGAGCGTTAAAGGAAATTACCGTTCCCGGCTCGGTAAAGAGGATAGGCAAGCTGGCGTTTGCGGGGTGTAAGAATCTCAGACATATCAAGTTCTGCGAGGGAGTAGCAGAGATCGGCAGCGGAATGTTCAATAATGATACGAGCCTTGAGGAGATCGAGCTGCCGCGGTCTCTGCAAAAACTTGTCGATGAGGAAACGCGGTATGCTCCTATTTACGCGATCGACAAATCGTTGCCCGTGACCGTTATCTGTCCGAAGGGCAGCTATGCCGAAGAATACTGCAAAAAGCACGGAATAAAATTTAAAAATATCTGAATGGGAGGAAAGCATGGATAAGATCGAAAAATTAACCATGTATTGGTCGCAGGACGCGATAAATGACAGGCTCTACCTTGCCATAAGGCTTAATGACACCGCCATGATCGAGCGGCTTAGAGCGCAGGGCATAGGGCTTTCCGAGCATATCAGGGGGATGCTCAAAAGCGGAGGCGGAAGCCTTGTAAATCTTAACGAATACGGTCATGACTGGTATGATTTTTGCGGCGCTCTTTCGGATTATTCGCAGGAGAAATTTATTGCGGTCGTTCACAATTTGCGCGCGGAGCTGGGTGAGCCGATATATTTTTCCGACTCGATACTTCCATTCTACGGTAAGAAGCTGTATCAAACCGAGATTTTCAGATGCGTTCTTGACTGTTTTGACAACAAGAGAATGAAAAAGAATTGGACGCTTTGGAATATCATAGATAACAATAGGACAGAGCTTCTGGAGATCGCCGCGGAGCATGGGTGGTTCAAGCTCGCGAAAAAGTGCGACGAATACATAGAATACGCGCGGAAGAAAAACTGCGTTGAAGCCGCCGCGTGGCTGTTGGATTACAAGGGACGGGCGTTTGACGCAGCAAAAGAGCGTGAGAAAGCAGAAAAGCGGCAGAACGCGGAGCTAAACGCCTCGCCAAATTCGATCATGATGCTGAAAAAGCTGTGGCTATATCAGAAGCTCGAAGACGGCGGGATCAGGATAAAGCAGTATAAGGGCGACAAAACGGAGATAACCGTCCCCGAAAAAATAGGAAAGGATACAGTGACCTCTCTTGAGGTTGACATATACAAATGGGGCACGCCCAGAAAGAGGTTTGTTTCTCCCGAGCTAAAAAACGCTGTCACAAAAGTTACGCTGCCGAAAGGACTTTTGTCGATAGGCGGCAGTGTTTTTTATGAATTTACAAAGCTTTGCGATATAAATATCCCCGACGGTGTTTTGAGTATAGGCGATTACGCTTTTATCGACTGCAAGATGCTCAGAGCTCTGACTCTGCCAGATTCTGTAAGGGAGATAGGTACCGGCGCGTTTCAGGGATGCGAGGAGCTTGAGAAGATAAATATTCCGCAGGGAATAACAAAGATAAGCAGTTATACTTTTTGGGGTTGTACAAAGCTCAAAAACGTTGAAATTCCGAATAGTGTTCAGATCATTGAAGAAGATGCTTTTGCTCTCTGCAAAAGTATTGAGTCCGTCACAATTCCTATGGGCGTGGCCGATATAGGCAAAAACGCGTTCGTCCGATGCGAAGGATTAACGCACGTTGAACTGCCCGATACGGTTGAAAAGATATGCAGCGGCGCGTTTAACGGATGCTCGTCGCTTAAGGAAATAGTAATTCCCGAGGGAGTCCGCGAGATCGGAGACGTGGCGTTCGGACACTGCGCGGCGCTTGAAAGAGTTGTACTCCCCGCGTCGCTTGAAAAGGCAAAGAACTACACGCAAAAGGGCATAGCTCCGAAAACGATCTTTGATAACTCGCCGAAGGTCACGGCTGTGGTAACTCCCAAAAGCTATGCGGAAAGATATTGCAAGCGCAACAATATATCCTTTGTTTACAAAGAGAATTGAAATTTATACGGCAAAATCCGACGTCTGACACAACGAATTATAAAAACAAGGGCGGTTGTTTTACACAATCGCCCTTAATTATTATCCCTATGCTTCGTACCATACTTAAACGGTTTACCATAATGCAGGGAGCATATCGCTTAATTTAATTATTTCTGATGCTTGCAGCGTTTTCTTATCCGATTCACAGCAACTATCAATGACAGCGTTACGATTACTGACCAGAAGCCTAAACGCGCGTCAAAGCCGGTATTGGGATTGTCATTGGACGCGTTTGAATCATCCGATTTATCGGGACCATTAGGTTTATCAGGCTCATCAGGCTCATACGGATCGTCGGGCTTATTCGGGTAGCTTGGCTCCTCCGGTTTGTCAGGTTCATTGATCTTTGTATTAATGAACGCAGCCTCAACGTTACCATTGGAAACGATCGTTCCGGTTGAACCGGTGGAAGTCACTGTGTATCCCTCAGCATCAGCCTCGGTGACTGTGTATGTGACGCCCTCAGGAAGTCCTGTAAATGTTACGCTCTCTCCGTGGCGAAGAGTGAACCTCGCCGCGCCGTTCTCAAACTTGATGATTTTGTCGCCTGTGAATCTGTAAGTATAATTAAAGGTCTTGTCGCTGAGTGTCACAATGAAGGAAAAATCAGTTTCATCGTTGATTTCCCCGCCTTCGGAGGACTTAACTGTCTTTGTGACAGTCAGACTGCCTGTGCCGGGAATTGGCGTATCAGCTACGACCACGGTGTTGATCAAACTGAACAGACCGTCCAGATCAATGTTGGATAAATCGTCACGCTTGGCAGTAGGAGCGGTAATTCCCGCAGTTTGCCGCGGCATAACGCGGATATAGCCGTTTTCTGCCGTAAATGTCACGGGATCATACCCCTCAGCTTTGTAGGTCAGGGTTTTGCTCTCGCCGTCAACCCAAGAAGCTGTTCCGTTTGCAGTCTGCTTTACGGCGGTGATGTGTTTGAGCGTTTCATCAACGATACCCTCGGCGTACTTGACCAGAGTCTGGGTCAGCCTTCCAAGAGACGCCTCGACCTTGATCCCGTCGTTCTCGGCATCGTCACCCTTAAGGAGATTACCGTCGTGATCAAAGCCGGTGGCGTTGGCGTAAATACCTGTGCTTCCTACCTCGACACGGATCAGGCTCTCGTTCAGTTCATAACCCTTCGGAGCGGTGATCTCCTTCAGCCAGTAGATCGTCGACGTGTTGTTCTCCGCTTCCCAGTTCATTTTGGCATAACCATATCCGGCTTCGCTGTTCGTCAGACCGCTTGCGCGGAAAATCAGCTCGCCGTTGCTGCCTGTTGTGCCAAAAGCCTTAACGCCCGCGGAGGTTGTTGTCGTGGCGTTTACGGCATTATCGAGGTTATCGAACAGAGCAAACACCGCGCCCGCTATGGGCTTGTTTTTGTCGTCCACTTTCCTCACTCTCAGCTCATGCTGCTCGTTGGGAACATAGATGACTGTGCGGCCGGCTTTATCAAAATCACCGGTATACAAGATCTCGAGATTGCTCAGACCTGCGGCAAGCGCCTTTGCATCTTTTCCCGCCAGTTCATTGCTCAGTGCTGTATAGCGCTCATCGTCATTCGCATAGCTGCCGTTAAGTCCAAGTTTCCTCAGCGCGTCTCCCGACAGGAACAGCGTCACCAGGTCCCCGTCACTGCCGCTATTGAAAACATACCGCGTGGCGTCGCCCGGGAGGTTCTCCATTTGACCTTTCAGCCGTGTTCCGTCCCAGCGCAGGTACCAGTCCTGAGTTTGGGGACGGGGATCTGCGATTTGCATAAGAGCCGCTTCCGCCAGCGCCTTTATAAGATCGTTTTTACTATTGCCGCTCGGCGTTACGATATTCCAGCCGAGTGTATTCGAGCCGTACATGGGAAGCCAGACGGGAGACTCGTCGGAGGTGTCCCTCGACTTAAGCACAGGCACCACTATGGCAAGTCCGTCTATCAGATCACTCCCATTAACCAAACTGTCTTTTGAGAATGTTCCGGCGCTGTAATCCGCGAAGCATATATCCAATCGGCTCTTCCAATCGGCAAGAAAGCTGGCGTATGCTCCTACCTCGTACTTGTTGACTACAGTGAGGGTCTCGGTGGTCCTGTGATATTGCAGCACAATATCAGGATTTTTGCGGTAGCCCTCGGGGGTTTTCGTTTCCCTCAGAATGTAGTAATCACTTTGCTCCAGGTCGAGGGGTTCGCCGTTCGCTTTGGTCAGTGCGGCATAACCGCTGTAGTTGCTTATAGTGGTGGTAATGGGGTTGCCGATCTTATTAAAGTCGTCGGCTGTGTGCTTCCACCATTCGCTGCGGATACCTGCTTTCGGCTCTGCCTTATACAGCTCAAATGTCGCGCCTTCAAGCGGGTCGCCGTTCTGATTGACCTTGCGGATACGATCCACGATCGGCTCCTGGAGGTTGAAGCTGATGTTACAGTTGGAGGCGGCGTTGCCTCGCTCCAAATAGAAGAACTTCAGCGTATGGATAGTGTTGTTGCCGAAGGTGTTTCCGTTCCATTCCGTTATACCTTCCTTACCGGCAGCTTTGAACATATCGAGAAGGGTGGTTTCGCCCCTGCTATCGGTAAAGCTTTTGCCCTTCATACCATCGTATTCAAGTTCTCTCTCATACACGATTTTGCCGGTAGAGTAGTCGATCTTGACGCGGATACGATTATGAACTCCGCCGACGTCAGCCACCAGTACGTCGTCAATAAATATCCACACATCGTCGTCGCCCGAGAACTCGAAGGTCATAGCATCACCATTGTAGAGTGTGCCGCCGGTGGGCTGCATAAACTCGGTTTCGATGGTCATACCGAACCAATGGTTCATAGGCTGATTGCCGGGGAGAGCCTGATGACCCTGATCGCCCTTCTGCCCGACGTTTCCATTTATCTCATAAAAGAGGTCTGTCCAGTCGTTAAAAGGGAAAAACTGTCCTCTGGCGTACTCTTCCCGCCAGGGCGTATCGTAAAGCGTAATGTGGTTGTTATTGGTAGACGTTTTGGGTTGAGTGGGATCATATGCTTGTTCCGCGTTCAGCTCCGCGAATACGTCTTGTGACCGAAAATAGTAGTAGCCAGCGTCATTGATGCGGAACAAACCGGTGACGTTGGGGTAAGATTTTTTGCCGTCATGATATGCGAGATTAAACAGATAGTCCAGGGACTCTGTCCGTTTTTCATCTGTCCATAATCCGCTTAATTTTGTATTGGAGGGTACAGTCCAAGCGCTGTCATTAAGCGCCAATCGGGGATATCCGTTATACAAGGTCCTTTGAACAATTCCCCATTTGGACTCGCCCTGTAAGAAGGGAGCGCGGCCGTAATTATTCCATACGCCCAGTTCGTCGCTGTCGCCGCCTTCAAAAGACGCACTGCCGTCAAACAAGAACAAGTGGTCTTTGTTGATGCCATTATCAATCAGATTAGATACAGTTTTTCCGTATACCCAATCATAATCCTTATCGTTCTGACCTTCAAAGACCCAGTAGTCGAACATATTGACTGTTGTGTTTGCAGGGTCGATTACTTTTTCGTAGATGATGTGATCGTTCTCAACGGCTGCCGCGTTCTCACTGATATCGTCACGGGAAACGCCCCAGATCTTGATGTCGTCGATACAGCCGTTGAAGAATTGACCCCAGGCGGAGTGACCAAACCAGAGGATACCGTTTTCCCCAACGCAGTCCCAGACATTGACGCTCAGATCCGCAGCGGAAACCGCCTCTTCCTCCTCCCCGTCTTTCTTTACGGAAAGAGTAGTTTTACCCGCTTCGTAGACCACCTTTACGGTATACCACGCATTTTCCTCCAAAGGGGTAGGAGCAGAAAGACCGCCGCTGTTGGGAGTGCCGACGGGTCGTCTTAAGTCGCCGTACCGACGGGTAAAAATGGTACAGTCGTTATTTAAATGAACACTAAGGTAATGCTCATTATTATCCACGGTTGGCGTATAAGCGTTTGGCGCGGCATAGAATGGCCACTGGTTTCCGCCGGCAGTCATTATTTTCAAGCGCATCTCAACCGTCACTTCAGCCATGTTGTCCAACACGCCGCTGCCGTTTTTGCTCAAAGACAGATAGACGTCTTGGCCGTTCAGGTCAAGGTATTTATTACTGCCATCGGATTTGATGTAACCCGAACTGTCTATGATCCCGCCGTTCGCGTCCATGAGATCCGCCTGAACGCTGTTTTCGGACGAATCATCCAGCCCGCTCTCAAATTCAAAATGAGCGAGCAGGTTACTGTTGTTCTCCGGCACAGCCAAGGGCGCTGCGGTATTATTCGCAGCAACGGCTTTGGGCAGGACGTCGTATCCGGGCAATGCCAAAGCGACGAATGACATCACCAACAGCAGAGCCAGACAACGGCTCGCCGTTCTGTTTTTCCCTGTTTTTGATCTCAGATTTGTTCGTTTCATAAAATTTTCCCCTTTTCTATATTTTTCACAAAACAAATCAATACACTGATACGCAAGGTACGCGTTTTTGCCGAATTTGAGCAGACACTATCCGATAACCGATCCGTTATGACCGAACGTTATATCATAAATTCAAGCGCCAAAGGCACGGCAGTTCGCGCATTATGCTTCGCAAAACGCTTTTCGCGCATTATGCTTCGCAAAACGATGTGCCGCTATTTTGCGAAGCAAAATAATTTTGTTATATTACAAATTCAAAAGCCGAAAACGCGGCTGTGCGAAAAGGTTTTCAGTAATTTTATTATATCATACCTCACTTAAAACGTCAACCACAAGATGTTGTAAGCCAATCCTTTCATAGAAATGTCTCCCGACGCTCGGAGAACAAAACGTTATGAGAACACGGCTGTTACAAACCGACACAAACCGCTTTATAATGCGATTCGGCACAGCTTATAAAATGCTGTCGACAGCCCTTCGATCATTTCAAACCCCCTCGGCTCCGACAAGTTAAAAGCTGCATTTTCAGTGCAACTTGCACAAAAAATGCAGCTTTTTCTTTTGTACAATAAACAACCGCAGGCTGCCAAATATGCTTCGGTTTTCTTTTTGGAGGTACATAATGAGGGAAATAAATGCTTTGCTTTTTATACCCGCGGAAAAATTCATTTTCAAAAAAGTTTAAAATTTTTCAAGAGATAATTTTAAGCGGTTCTCATTTGAAATCCTTTTTAAATAATTCCGTCAAAACTACTCTTTTGTGTTTTTCCACAACTTTGCCCCTGCATAATGATGAGTTAGGGCAACCGCCGCACCCGCACCCACAGGACGATCTTCCCTTTTTCCCGTTTCTTATCATGGAAATAACTATCACGGCAATTATTGCCGCAAGTATAAGCAATACAGCTATTGTTCCGAGGCTCATGATCTGACCGCCTTTCTCTGCGCCTTAACCGTTTGTCTTTGCGGTCTGAACAGCAGATAGATCATCGCGAGGATAATTACCGCCGCGGCGATTACGCCTATTACGCTTCCGCTGCCCGAAATAAGCGCGCCTATCTGATAAACGCACAGCGACACCGCGTACGCAAACCCGCATTCATAGCCTATCGTGAACCAAGTCCATTTTGCGCTGTTCATCTCGCGTTTTATCGCGCCAATTGCCGCAAAGCACGGCGCGCAGAGGAGGTTGAATATTAGGAATGACATTCCGCTTGCCGCAGTAAACGCCGCCGCCATATTCGCGTATGCTTCCGTTCCGCCGTAGAGTATTCCCATAGTACTTACAATGTTCTCCTTCGCGACAAGTCCCGTGACCGCCGCGACCGCCGACTGCCATTCGCCCCAGCCGAGCGGAATGAATATCCAGGCTATTCCGTTTCCGATAAAGGCGAGTATGCTGTTTTCGATCTGTTCTTCCTCGAGCATGGTAAAGCTTCCGTCAACAAAGCCGAAGAACGACGCAAACCACACTAAAATTGTCGAAAGCAGGATTATCGTTCCCGCCTTTTTGATGAATGACCAACCGCGCTCCCACATTGAGCGAAGCACATTTCCGACTGTCGGAAGATGATACGCGGGCAGTTCCATTACGAACGGCGCGGGCTCGCCCGCAAACATCCGTGTCTTTTTGAGAATAATGCCCGAAATGATTATCGCCGCAACGCCGATAAAATACGCCGAGGTCGCTATCCACGCCGAGCCGCCGAATATCGCTCCCGCGATCATTGCGATAAACGGCATTTTCGCGCCGCAGGG
>JAFLUE010000077.1 GCA_022508945.1 Oscillospiraceae bacterium | reverse complement strand
TCATCATTTGACGGCAGCGGAGCTGCCGTCAAATGAGAACCGCTTAAAATTTTTTTGAAAAAATTTTAAGCTTTTTGAAATTCGCGATTCTCTAAAATGTTGTTTTTGAGGGTTTTATCACCTGCGCGAAAAAACTAATAACTTATAACTACTTGAACTTCTGAATAAGGTTTACGAAAATTCCCACCGCAACCGAAAGCACTACACTCAATACCATCGGGAACCAGATGTTCGCAAGCGGCAGTCCGTTTGCCGCTTCGTTCAGATTCATTCCGTAAAAGCTGAATACGATAGTCGGAACGGCAATTATTATCGTCAGAATAGTCATTCGCTTCATTACAATGTTCAGATTGTTTGAAATTATGCTCGCAAATGTGTCCATTGTTCCGCTTAAAATGTTTGAATAAATATTCGTCATCTCTATCGCCTGTTTTACCTCGATCATTACATCGTCAAGCAAGTCCGAATCCTCTTCGTAAAGCTTTATGTAGCGTCCGCGCATAAGCTTTTCGAGAACAGCCTCGTTCGATTTTAACGATGTGGAAAAGTATACAAGCGATTTTTCAAGTCCCAAAAGCTGTATAAGCCCCTTGTTCTTCATCGAAAGATACATCTTTCCCTCGACATAGTTAGATATCTTGTCTATCTGCTTAAGGTACTGAAGATAACGCGCCGCTATCCGAAGCAGGATAGTAAAAACAAAGTTTGTTTTATAGTTTGTGCGGATACCCTTTAAAACGCCCTTTGAAATTTCATCAACGACCGCGTTCTGCTTTGCGGAAACCGTTATAACATTGCTGTCGGTAATGATTATCGACATAGGCATGGTCGAGTACAAAAGAGTGCGGTTCGGGTCGTTGTCCTGTTCCGCAATGGGATAGTCCACGACAATAAGCGTAACCCCGTCGTCGCTCTCAATTCGCGAAGGCTCCTCCTCGTCGAGAGCCGCTCTCACGTAATCGCGGTCGATCCCGAGGTCTTCCTCGACATAGGATATTTCGGTTTCTGTGGGGCTGATGACAGACACCCAGCAGCCGATCTCATAATCGTCTATTTTGCAGACCTTTCCTTCTATGCTTCTGTAAAATTCTATCATTGGGCTATCAGCTCTCTCTTAAACAAATTTTTTGACATTTTTAACAGCGTAATGTTTTTTAAGCAATTACGCTGTTGTATATACACAATATATTTTAATTATAACACACTTTACTTAATTTTACAAGTACTTTTACTGCCGAAAAGACCTGAAAAAATTTATAACATTCATTTATGATACTGATTTATTATTAAAAATGCACATAAAAGGTCTTTACAAAAGCATTTATCAATACTTCGGGCGGCAGCGTTTTGCGCCTTTGGCGCGTAATGCGGCGTTTTGCGCCTTTGACATATAATGCGTATACATTTTTGCAGAAATTAAGTACAACAGCATAAAAGCTCGTCATATTCTCGGACTTGCAAGCATAAGATGTACAAAAATAATTTGAGGAGGATTTTATGGAAAAAGAAGAAAAACAAGGTATTTTCGCCGAGCAGATCATTTATGACGCTGTCTTAGAGCAAGGCGCGGAGATCGACTGTATAGTTCCCGACTACTGTCCCGAGGTTTTCAGAACGCTCTCTTGTACGCTTTCTCCAAGAATTATGTCCTATGCCGTTTCATCTGACGGAAAGCTCTCTATAGACGGCGAGATAGCGGCGTTTGCTCTTTACTCAAACGAGGACGGCGGACAACTTTGCACCGTTACAGGCAGAACAGCGTTTTCCAAAACGATAACCTTGGGCGCGTATTCTGACGACGTTCGCTTTTCTTTAAGCGAGGACTACTGCACAAGCAGAGCCGTAAGCCCGCGGAGAATCGACGTGCGCGGGTCTGTTTCTATCGGGATAAAAGCATTCGGCTGTACACAGATAAGCCGACCCGATATCCCCGAAAATCTCGAGCTTAAAACCGAAGAGATCGCCTGCGCGGGAAAAACAATATTCTCATCAAAGAAGCTTGTTCTCCGCGAGGAAATAGACACCGGCGCTTCGGGAATTTCTTTTGTTATAGACAGCTCGGCTGTGCCGAAAATAACCGACCTGAGAATAGTTGCGGATAAGGCGGTGCTTAAAGGAACGATCTGTGTTGACGCGTTATACGGGGTCGCAATGCCTGAAAGCAGTGCAAGCACAACAGCCGAAAAAATGACGGCTGATGTTCCCGTGTCGGCAATACTCGACGTAGCGGGTATTTCCGACGAATATACGGCTATCCCCTCTATATCCATTCTCGGCTTCGAGCTTATCCCCCGTGCCGACAGCGGCGTTATGTCGTGTGAGATAACGGCGGAATGTACGGTAAAGGCGGCGGCGGAGACTAAGGTCAATATCGCCTCCGACGCTTATTCCACAAGCTATGAAACAGAGATAAACACCGGAAAGATAAAGCTCGGAAGCGTTCCAAAGCCCATTTCCCAGAGCTTCCAGCTCAAACTTTCGGCAAAGCCCGACGAGGATATAGCGGCGGTTTGGGACTGCAGGGCGGAAATAAAGAACGCCGCCGCAAGAAATATAGGCTCGGATTATGTGCTTTCGGGGCTTCTGCGCTGCAGGGCTTACGGAAAAAGTGCAGGAGGCTCCATATTTTTCATTGAAAAACAGGAGCCGTTTGAACAAAAGCTCTTATCGGGAATCGGCGAAAATTCCGCAGTTTGCTTTTCGGCAAATGTCTCAAGCGCGAGCTTCGCGATAATGCCCGACAATTCAATTGAAATAACGGCAATGTGCGATGTATCGGGAGATATGCGCGAGGCTATAACCTTAGACGCCCTCAGCTCCGTAAAGCTCCTCGAAGACAAACCCAAGCAGAAGGACGGCGAATTTGCGATAAGGATATGTTATGCAGACGAGCCGAAGGATTGCTGGGATATCGCGAAGGAATACAATACGACAGTTTCCGCATTGCTTGAGGAAAACACCGTGAACGATGAAAACAAGCTCGAGGGTATGATCGTCGTTCCTTCCATATAACCTGAACCAACGAAAGGAAATTTCTATGAACAATTCTATTTACGCCGATATTGCCCGCCGCACAGGCGGAAATATATATCTCGGAGTTGTGGGACCGGTGCGTTCGGGAAAATCTACCTTTATAAGCAGATTTATGAACAAGCTTGTTATTCCGAATATCTCCGATGAATTCGCCAGAAACCGTGCCGCCGACGAGCTTCCGCAAAGCTCCGCGGGAAAAACCATTATGACTACCGAACCTAAATTTGTCCCCGAGGAAGCCGCGGCGGTTTCTATCGGAGATGTGAAAATGAACGTAAGACTTATAGACTGTGTGGGGTACATAGTACCGTCGGCGGTGGGGTATATTGAAAACAACGCGCCGAGAATGGTCATGACCTCGTGGTTTGACGAAGAGATACCGTTTAATATGGCGGCGGAGATCGGCACGAGAAAGGTAATAAACGACCACTCCACCATTGGCGTTGTCATCACGACCGACGGCACAATTACGGATATTCCGCGGAATGAATACGCCGAAGCCGAGGAAAAGATCATTGCCGAGCTTAACGAAATAAACAAACCGTTTGTGATACTGCTTAACACGCGCGAGCCGAACAGCGCCGAAACGAAAAAGCTTGCCGAAGAAATGTCGGAAAAATACGGCGAAAAGGTAATTGCCCTAAACTGTCTCGACATGGACGAGGACAAAATCGCCGAAATTTTAGGCGAGATGCTGCTTAAATTCCCTGTTAAAGAGGTAAAAATCAAGCTTCCGTGGTGGGTCATGTCTCTCAAAAAAGACCACAAGCTTAAAACAGGCGTTATTGAGGCAATAAAGGATGCCTGTGCCGGAATAACCGACGTAAGCAAGATCAAGGATGCAGGTGGAAAAATAACCGAGTGCGAATACATAAAACGCGCCGACGCGATCGACCTCGACCTCGGAACAGGCTCGGGAATAATTGATATTGCGCTTAACGACGAGCTGTTTTATCAGATATTGGGCGAAGAAACCGGACTCGATATCCAAAGCGAAAGCGATCTCATGCCGTGTATGCTGATGCTTGCCGATATCAAGAAAAAATACGAACGCGTTAAGAACGCAATAGACGAGGTCGAAGCTACGGGCTATGGGATAGTGCTTCCGCAAATGGAGGAGCTGAAGCTCGAAGAGCCTGAGATCATAAAGCAGGGCGGAAAATACGGAGTAAGGCTCAAAGCCTCTGCCCCGTCGATACACATGATGAGCGCGGATATCACTACTGAGATAAACCCTATCGTCGGAAGCGAAAAACAGTCCGAAGAGCTTATAAGCTTTTTGCTCAACGATTTTGAGGAAAATCCGACGAAGATATGGGAAAGCAACATTTTCGGAAAGTCGCTCCATGACCTTGTAAACGAGGGTCTTCACAACAAGCTCAACCGTATGCCGCGCGACGCGCGAATGAAGCTGCGCGAAACTATCGGCAGGATCATAAACGACGGCTGTGGGGGACTTATCTGCATTATACTGTAATAATTTTGGGGAAAAACCTTTCTGAAGAAAGATTTTTCCCCAAACCCATTTTCCAAAGACTTTTTGTACAGAAGGTCGTTTTGGTCTTACTGCGGCTGCACCGCCGCTTTACGTCTGATCCTTCTCCAAATGACCGAATAACAGATAACGTGGGCGAGAAAGGTTATCGCCCATGATATCGGATAGCTTGCGTATATAGTGAAGGTATTGTGGAACTCCGGTATCTGAAACGCCGTCGCGAGCCATAATATCCTCAATCCGCACGCTCCTATCAGAGACATTATCATAGGCACCGTCGAATACCCAAGTCCCCTCATCATTCCTACCATTACGTCCATCATTCCGCACAGCGCGTATGTCGTGCATATCACGCGCACACGGTTTATGCCCGCTTCAATTACCTCTGTGCTGTCCGAATATATCGACAAAAGCTTATCTCCGAATATATACGCCGACCAGCCCAAGACAAGTCCCGTGACGATAACACACCCAAGCGAGCATAACAATATCCTCGGAATGCGGTCATACCGCTTTGCGCCGACGTGCTGTCCCGTAAACGAAATAGCCGCCTGATAAAATGTGTTCATAGCCATATAGATAAAGCCTTCGATCGACTGAGCGGCGGAATTTCCGTCTACGGTTATGTCGCCGAAAAGGTTTACCGAGGACTGGATAAGAACGTTCGACATCGAAAAAATACATCCCTGTACTCCCGCGGGAAGCCCGACCTTTATAACGCCTATAAGCACTCTCTTGTTTATGCACAGCTTACGCAGATCGAGATGGATCTCACCCTGCTCTCTCATAATGCAGATGACGGTAAGCGCGGCTGACAAGCACTGTGAGATTACCGTCGCCAGCGCCACCCCCGCCACGTCCATACTGAAAGCGACAACAAACAGTATATTCAGAAGCAAATTCAATACCCCCGCCGTTGTAAGAAAATACAGCGGGCGTTTTGTATCGCCGACCGCGCGGAGTATTGCCGAACCAAAATTGTATACCACAAGCGCGGGCGTTCCCAAAAAATATATCCGAAGATACTGTGAAGCAAGCGGAAGCTGACTCTCGGCGGCATTCATAAGCTTTAATATCTGAGGGGAAAAAACAAACCCCACAACCGCTAAAATTATTCCGCATATTATCGACAAAAGCATCGAGGTATGTACCGCTTCATGCATATCGCTCGCCGAATTTGCGCCGTGGGCACGTGCCGCAACTACGTTTACTCCGACCGCAAGTCCCACAAACAGGTTTGTAAGAAGGTTTATAAGCGAGCTTGTCGAGCCGACCGCCCCCATAGAGTTGTCGCCCGCAAAGCGTCCGAGTATAATAACGTCAGCGGCGTTGAACAAAAGCTGCAATACCCCCGACGCCATGAGCGGAAGCGAGAACATCAGCATTTTTTTGAGTACCGAACCGCTGCACATATCCATTTCATATTTTTTCGCCATTTTTTGTGCCAATATAAAACATCTCCCAAAACGAAGTTGAGAACCCGTCAAAGTCCTCAACTTCCCGTTATGATCCAAACCGCGTTTTAATTACAAAAATACTGTTTACTGTACACCGTCATCTGTCAACTGTTATTCAAAGCTGTCTTCTTCGTTTCGGGCATTGAAAAGCTCGACGAGCTTCTCCATTTCTTCCTCCGTAAGCGACATACCCTTGCTCATACGGGTGTGGTCGGGACTCCAGTCACGGATATCGTATTTCGCGGGATGTCCGTTCCAGCTTACGAGATTAAGCTCCCTTGTCCAGCCCTTTGCGTTTTCGGAGATAACTCCAAGCTCTTTGGTGATCTCATAGGTAATATCAGCCATTTTCATTCTTCCTTTCTTCAGACTGCCGATAAAAACTCATCTGCTTTGTCAGCATTACCGTTGCAGCCACTTGGTTAGCCGCAGAAATGCTTTAGAGAGGCTGCTTGCAGCATCCCGCGCATCCGAGCGCTTCTTGACAGTCTGTAAATAATTTTTTATAGTATTTAACTGTCTTTTTTGTCCTCTTTGGACAATTTTTTCTTCTTTATTTTCGTTAAATCAGCGGGTACAATACTGTCATAAACAGCATAATATTTCGGAGGTATCGTTTTGTTCATGTGAAGCTTTCCGAAGAACCAGCCCTTAAAATCGACCTTTTCGAAAATCTCGCTGAGATAAACGTTTATGTGGTTTTTATCGCCGCCGCCCGTAAGAAAATCCTGCATTTTGGAGGGAGACTCGTAGGTCACGACAAAATCGACCTTATTATCCGCTTTTTCAAGGTTTTCAATACCGCGCTTCATTTCCTCCTCGCTCGGTATTTCCCTTCTCCACCAGTTTGTGCCTTCCTCGAGGTCGGAAATGTCGTCTGTCTGTCCTCCGCCAAACGCAAACACCGTCTTTTCGGCGATCTCATAGACCTGACCGCGCATGAGCTGGCGAAGCCTTCCGCTTATAAGGCGCGTCTTTCCGCCGTTCCATTCGCTTATTTCATACTTTTCAAGCAGATCGTAGTTTTCGTGTGAACCTTCAACAAAAAGCACATTGTATTTCAGCTTTCCGATCTTTTTGAGAAGCTTTGCTTCCTTCGGGCTTCCGTCCCAGATAAAGCCGAAGTCGCCGCAGATGATAAGCGCGTCGTTTTTTCCGAGCTTTCGGAGCTTCGGGTCTCTGAACCGCGAAAAATCACCGTGAGTATCACCGGTTATGTATATCATTCTGACCTCCAAAACCAACATATCAGACTGTCGATAAGCGCCCATACGCTTAATCAGCCCGAAACAGACATTCTTAAACAGTCTTGTCTAAAATATTACAAATTTATTACAAATTTGAGAAAACTATTTACAATCTGTGTTTTATTATGTATAATGAAATTAGAGGTATTTTGCTTTGTATTTACTTCATACAAAAAGTTTTCTATATATATAATATACCAAAAAGGGGAGTTTGTCTATATGTTAAAAACAAAAAAGTTCACAATAATTTTTACATTTTTCGTGTTAATTTCATTATTTGGCACAAGTTTTACAAATTTTACGGCCTTTGCAGACTCAGAGAGTTCGGATTCCGTTCACATACCAGAGCCATCCGCGCCGAAATCCTCCGAGCTTCCCCAATATAACCTTTACGACACCGACAAGCTGTACAGCGATGGCGTGTTTATGGTAAATCTGAATACAAACATTATCGTATGCTCGAAAAATCCCGACGAGCGTTTGGTTCCCGCGTCAATCACCAAGATCATGACGGCGTTGGTTTGTTTTGAGAAAGTAAGCGATTTTTCGCAGATTGTGGAATGCCCGTATGTCTGCTTTGACGAGTTCTGGGGAACAAACAAGAATTTCTGGGGCGCGTCTACCGCCGATATTCAGACAAAACAGGACAACCTTACCTATACCGACTGTCTTTACGCACTTATGCTTCGATCGGGCTGTGAGGCGGCAAACATTATCGCGTACAATGTCGCGGGAGATATCCCCACATTTGTGGATATGATGAATGAAACGGCGGCAAAGATAGGCTGTACAAACACCCACTTCACTAATGCCCACGGTCTTTACGAAAAGGACAACTATACCTCCGCGAGGGATATGTACCTTATCACACGCTATGCGATGGACACATATCCGGGCTTTATGAAGATCTGCGAAACAGTTTCATATGAAATGCCCGCAAACAGAACCAACCCCAACGGCTATACCGTTTATCATACAAACCAGATGATGAGGACAAACACCGACTACTATTATGAGGGTGTAAAGGGAATAAAAACAGGAAGCATAAATGAATACTTTGAACAGAACAGCGAGGGCAAGTGGGAAAAAGTCGAAACAAGAGGAACAAGAACACTTGTTTCGGTCTGTGAGAAGGACGGCTATTCCTATCTTCTCGTAACGCTCGCGCCGTTTTATGCCGAGGACGGAACCAGTCCGAACTATCCGTATATCGACCAGAAGGCGCTTTATGACTGGGCATTTTCGGAGTTCGAGTATGCGAAAGTTATCGGAAAAAACGAGTTTGTTATGACTGTGCCTGTTGATTTGGCTTTGGATATGGACGAGGTAGGGATCGTCACAAACGGCGAATACTATACGCTTCTGCCGAAAATGGAGGGTGCGGAGTCTATCATTCAGAAGATAAGACCCGAGGTTGAGCCTATGTCCGCTGAGAACGGCATAGAAAAGGGCGTTTATGTGGGTGATATGAAGGTCGTTATGGGAAACGAGGTCGTGGCGACTATCCCGCTGGTTACGGAGAGGTATGTTGCGGTTGACCAGAACGAGCTTTACCGCAGAAGAATAGGAACGGTTCTGTCGTCTGCCCCGTTTAAAATTTCGGTGGGAGCGGTGATCCTGCTGATAATTGCGGTAATCGTGATCCGAATCATAGTCAAAACCAAAAAGAAGGAACAGCCGGCGAGAAGGAGAATTGCGGTACAATCCTCACAGCAAAAGGGCGGAAAGCCTCCCAGGGACAAGCGCAAATGAATATAAATTTCGTGGCTATGGGAAAGCTCAAGGAAAGCTATTTCCGAGAAGCCTGCGAGGAGTACAGGAAGCGGCTTTCGGCATTCGCAGGCGTTAAGGTCATTGAGCCTGAACCCGCGTTTCTCCCGCAGAACCCAAGCCCCGCACAAATCTCACAGGCTCTCGAAAAGGAAGCGGATAAGCTTAGAGGCGTCGCAAAAGGCTATAAAATAGCTATGTGTATAGAGGGAAAAACGCTTTCGAGCGAGGAATTATCGGAGAAGCTGCGCGGTATTTCACTGAATTTTTCCGAGATAAGCTTTATTGTAGGAAGCTCATATGGGCTTGACGAAAGCTTTAAACGCGAATGTGATCTTCGGCTGTCGATGTCGCCGATGACTTTTCCCCACTCGCTCGCGAGGGT
Organism: Oscillospiraceae bacterium; assembly: GCA_022508945.1. GTDB lineage: Bacteria > Bacillota > Clostridia > Oscillospirales > Ruminococcaceae > CAG-115. Next base: position 180 of record JAFLUE010000077.1, on the reverse strand, counting down.
AATGCTTTTCGAGCAGGTCTACAGGGCTATGAGCATTAACGCGAACTCCAAATATCACAAGTGAATTTCAAAAAGGGGACTCTTTAAAAGAGTCCCCTATGTCTCAGCTTGTAGAAAAAGTTCAAAACTACATAATATAGCATTGCGAAATTTCAAAATGCAGCCGCCGCGGCGGAGCAA
>JAFLUE010000076.1 GCA_022508945.1 Oscillospiraceae bacterium | reverse complement strand
GTTGAGCCAGTTCATATCGTCGTTGTGGTCGCCGAGCTGGTCGAGAACATAAATTGTATCCCCCGATTCGGAGAACACCGGCTCATAAAGCGATATCGGCTCGCTTATCGCTTCGAGCGCGATAACAACATTCTTTCGCGGCGCGTCAATTTCTTTCGCGATCTCCTCGATCTTAGGCTCACGGCCGTTTTGGGCTGTGAGCTTTTCCTTTGCCTGCATAGCCTTGTACGCAAGATCTCTCATTGAACGGCTTACACGTACTGAGGCATTATCCCTGAGATATCTTCTGAGTTCCCCCATGATCATAGGCACAGCGTACGTGGAAAAACGAACCTGCTGGGAAATGTCGAAATTGTCTATTGCCTTTATAAGCCCTATACAGCCGACCTGAAACAGATCGTCCGCGCTTTCACCGCGGTTTGTAAACCGCTGGATAACGCTTAAAACTAGTCTCAGATTTCCGCGGATAAGCTCCTCGCGGGCATTCATATCGCCCTGCTTTATCTTTTTGAGAAGCTCGGTTTTCTCCGCTTCCTTCAGTACCTTAAGCTTGCTTGTGTTTACACCGCTTATTTCAACCTTATTATAGTACAGAAAAACCACCTCGACCTTACTTGAATGTACAAGTATTATTGTCATAAAGTGGTTTTGTTATTCCGAAAAAAATTTGAAATTTAAGAAAGCGCGCTGACGAATTGCCGCACCTGTTATATTTCAATATTTGCTTAACAAACTTTTGAAACAGTTCGATAATTTATGAATATTTGGAAAAGGCTCTGCTTTGACACATAGCCTTTTTGATTTTGACCGTACTGCCCGCCGGCTGACGCATATTTGAAGATCAGTTGCAGACCTTTTCAAGCTCCTCTCTGAGCTGTTTTATTATGCGCTTTTCAAGACGTGAAATGTAGCTTTGTGATATCCCTATCTCATCGGCGACTTCTTTTTGCGTTTTTTCCTTACATCCGTTCAGGCCAAAGCGCATTTCCATTATCCTCTTTTCACGCTCGCCAAGATGATTTACGGCTTCGTGAAGAAGCTGTTTTTCAACCTCGTCTTCAATATGCGAGTTTACACAGTCGCTTTCCGTTCCCAGAACATCCGAAAGCAAAAGCTCGTTCCCGTCCCAGTCAACATTCAGCGGCTCGTCAATCGAAACGTCATACCTGTATTGGCTGTATTTGCGTAAAAACATCAGTATCTCATTTTCAATACAGCGCGACGCGTATGTTGCAAGCTTTATGTTTTTGTCCTTGCTGAAGGTGCTTACAGCCTTGATAAGTCCGACTGTACCTATCGAGGTAAGATCCTCGAGCCAGATGCCGGTGTTTTCAAATTTCTTTGCGATATATACCACAAGCCTTAGATTATGTACTATCAGCATATCTCTCGCTTTCTCAAAATCGGTATCAAGAAGCGACAGCGCGGCTTCCTCTTCCTCTTTTGTAAGCGGCGGGGGAAGCTGATCCGAGCTGTTTATATAGTGAACATAATTCTTTTTTCTGCGGCGAAATAAACCGAGTATTTTCTTAAATAACTTCTTTAGCATAGCCGTTCCCCCTATAACGAAATAATTTCAGGATTTAAAACACAGTCCGCGTCTCCGCCGAGCCTTGCCCGCGAGACCCCGATCAAAGCATTTGCGCTTTTACCGTTTATAAGTATTTTTTCCGCGTTAAATATCGGAATAAGAGTATCACCGTTTATGGTGCTTAAAGGAATAAGCCGAATCTTTTCCACGAAAATTCCCGCGAAAAAATCCTCAATATCCGGCGGAACAATTTCAGTGATTTTTTCATATTCGCAGATTATAACGGGCGTGTCCGTAAACAGATCCTCAGCCGAACAGCCTGTGTCGCAAAGACCCTTAAGCGTTACCTCGGCTTTTTTTCCAAAGATCTTGACCTCGCAGATCTTATCCTTGTGTGAGAATTTTCCAAAAATAAATTTGATAAGCTTGATCAGAAAAAACGCTGCGGCTGTAAACGCGATTATTGCCGCGATCGGAATATTAAAGTAAAAAACGCCGTTTTCATATATCATCTCTATCGGCGCGAAAAACATCCATAACGCGTTCATAACGCCGGCGAAAATGAAATTCACCACAAGAAAAAACAGCGCGCATACCGCAAACTCCGCAGGCTTCTGTTTTCCGAAAGCAATAAGCGTTATCGCCGTACCGAGAGCGATCTTATATACAGCCGAAGCCGCGAAGGGAAGGGAAGGAACGAGAATGATGAGAGAGCCGAGCGCGCCGATAAAAGCCGCAAGAACAAATCTTTTTCTTGAAAATCCGCGCTTTAGCATAAGCGCCGTACCCCACAGCAGAAAATAGTTTATGTACAGATTCAGCGCAACCAGGACGTCAGCGTAAATTACCACTGCTTTCACCTCGCTTGTACTTATTATACAGCGAATTTCATGCGAATTATGCCGAATTTGCCTGTCATTTTGCAGAATTTTAGGCGGAAAAAAGAAAAAGCCGCCCGAAATAAATCGAACGGCAAGATTATAGAAAAAGTAACAGGGAAGCGTACAAAAAGTCTTTGGGAAAGGGGTTTGGGGGAAACCCTTTCTGAGGAAAGGGTTTCCCCCAAAAAGATTTGAATCCTTTTGGACATTAATAAGGTAAGCATTAAAAAGTCAAGTCATTCAGAATATCCCGAACGGCTAAAATAGTTATTTTTGATTACAATTTTAACTGATGGAAAACTTGCTTCGGTAAGTTTTTTATAAAAAATAATTTTAGTCAATAGCCGTTTGGCGTAACATAAGCATTTTATCTTACGGAATAATTTTTTCGTAATATAATAACCCGCTCAAATCCTTTTTGTTTATTGGGGGAAAACCTTTCTTCAGAAAGGTTTTCCCCCAAACCCCTTTTCCAAAGACTTTTTGTACGCTCAGCGATTAGTTTTTACTCAATAATTTAGTTCCTGTTGAATTCCACAAGCTCCAAACCCTCGTTTTTGTCGAGCGCCCATTTTATGTTCCATTCGCTTGTGAATATCAGAAGATAGTTTTCACGGACGTCCTGAATAAGCTTTGTGTCGGACGTAAGCACAAGCTTTTTAAGCTCGTCAAGACCGCCAGAAAGGTGCTTTTCGCTCGTTATCCAGCGGATATATTCGTAAGACAGATCCTCTCGGATAATGTCTACATTGTATTCGTTTTTAAGACGGTATTCCAGAACATCAAACTGTAAAACTCCGACAACCCCCACAATAACTTCCTCAAACCCGCTCTGCGGTTCTGAGAATATCTGTATCGCACCCTCTTGGGCTATCTGAGTCGTGCCTTTTATAAACTGCTTGCGCTTTAAGGTGTCCTTCTGTCGGATACGGGCGAAATGCTCGGGAGCAAACGTCGGTATACCCTCGAAAACAACCTTTGTTTTCGGCGCGCAGATAGTGTCGCCGATAGAGAAAACTCCGGGGTCGAAAACGCCCATAATATCTCCCGCATACGCCTCGTCGATTACCTCGCGGTCGTTTGCCATTATCTGCTGGGGCTGTGAAAGGCGCATAACGCGGTTGTTCTGAACATGAAGGACCTCCATTTCCTTTGTGAACTTTCCGCTTACGATCCTCATAAACGCGATCCTGTCGCGGTGAGCTTTGTTCATGTTTGCCTGGATCTTGAAGATAAACGCCGAGAAATTCTCGTCAAACGGATCTACAGTTCCGCTCTCCGTATTTCTGGGCAGGGGAGAAGTCGTCATTTTAAGAAAGCTTTCAAGAAACGGTTCAACTCCGAAGTTTGTAAGCGCAGAGCCGAAGAATACCGGCGAGAGCTTTCCCGTGTTTACCCGCTCCGCGTCAAATTCCTCGCTCGCTCCGTCAAGAAGCTCCACGTCGTCTTTAAGCGTATCATAGTTTGTCTGCCCGATAAGCTCCGCAAGGTTCGCGTCGTTAAGATCGGCCTCCGTTGCTGCGACTTCTTTTGTTCCGTAGTTCATTCCGTCGTTCATCTCAAACGAGATTATTCTGCGGTTTTCACGGTCATAAACTCCCTTAAAATCCTTACCCGAGCCGATAGGCCAGTTAACGGGATAGGTCTTTATCCCAAGCTCATTTTCTATTTCTTCAAGCAGGTCAAAAGGATTTCGGCTTTCTCTGTCCATTTTGTTTATAAAGGTAAAGATCGGGATATTCCGCATAACGCAGACCTTAAACAGCTTTCGCGTCTGATTTTCAACGCCCTTTGCCGCGTCAATTACCATGACCGCGCTGTCTGCCGCCATAAGCGTTCTGTAGGTATCCTCCGAAAAGTCCTGGTGTCCGGGGGTATCGAGAATATTAATGCAAAAGCCGTTGTAGTTGAACTGCATAACCGACGAAGTCACGGATATTCCGCGCTGCTTTTCTATCTCCATCCAGTCCGAAACCGCGTGTCTTGTGTTTTTCTTTCCCTTTACCGCGCCTGCCATGGCTATTGCGCCTCCGTAAAGCAGAAACTTTTCGGTAAGCGTTGTTTTACCCGCGTCGGGGTGTGAAATGATGGCGAACGTCCTGCGGCGTTCTATTTCATGTTTAAGATCGGACATATTCTTTATTCCTCTTTGTTGTTTATTATATCCTGCTCGGCGTTGTATATATGTTCGTTCGCCTCAAGGCTTGTAGGCTCGTCAATTCCTTTGTTCTTCAGCGTCAGCGTGAATGTCATTCCCACAACGATAGGCAGATAAAATGTAAAAATTCTCCAAAGCATCATTGCCGTTCCCGTATATTCTCCGAAAATATCTCCGAAAAATCCCGCAAATCCAAGCTCCGCCGCGCCCATTGCTCCCGGAAGCGGAATAAACGCCGATATCATCAGCACAAACGCCTGATATGACAGGATCTGAAGAAGTCCCGAGCCTTCAAGTCCGAAGCCCAAATACAAAACGTATGTAATGCTCAGAAACAGCGAAAGCTGGATAAACGTAAAAATACAGGATTTGATTATCGCGGGGATATTTTTTTTCAAAAACATAAAGTTTGTGTGAAACTTTTCGATCTCGCGCGTAAAATAAACTCTCTGCTTCATAGGATTTTTTACGAGGCGCATTTTCGCGAGCAGAGAAATGACCGCGTTCAGAAACTTTATCGTGCCTTTTCTCCAAACGGCGATACCCAAAAGGAAAATGATGACCATGGTGTTTACTGCAAACCCTACAATTACAAACGGAATAAGACCCTTTGACGACAAATTATCGCCGAACTGTCCTATGCCGATGCAAAGAGTAAATATTGAATAAAGAGTCAATACAAATTGATACACGATAAATCTTGAAAGAAGCGCGGTGAGGGTGCTTCCAAGAGGAACGCCGAATTTAACGAAATAATAGGTCTGCATGGGCTGCCCGCCCGAAGCGAAGGGCGTTATACAGTTGAAATACTGTCCGATTATGGTGTCGAGCCAACTGTAGTAAAACTTCACTTTAGGCTGCATAGGCTTCAAAAGCGAATGGACCGTAAGCGCTTCGCAAAACCAGTATCCCGCCATAAACAAAACGCCGATCACTATAAACCAAGGATTAATGGCTTTTAACGCGTTAAAGACCTTTTCGGGCTTGTCGAAAACAAACAAATAGATGATCATTATAATAAAGGCAATGCCGCATACAATAAGGTTCAACTTTTTGCCTAATTTTTTCATATTTTACCTCTTTATACACATACTCATATTATTATAAGAAAAAAATCCCATGTTGTCAAGGTGTTTTCTTCCAAAATATATTAAAATTACTTGACAAAAACTGTCTTTGATGTTATAATAAGATGTTAAATATAGCGAAAGGGTGAAGGCATTGTTTATCGAAAATGAATATAGGACAGCTTATTGCTGCGGTTTTGGAGAAAATGACATAGGAAAAAAGGTTCGCACGGCGGGCTGGGTCGCTAATATTCGTGACCACGGCGGAATTATGTTTGTAGACCTGCGCGACCATTACGGCGAGGTTCAGATCGTTTTCCACAACGAGAGCTTGCTTGAGGGTGTTCACAAGGAATGCGCCGTTTCAATTTCCGGCACTGTCTTAAAGCGAGATGAAAGCACGTATAATGATAAAATTGCTACGGGAACAATTGAGATAGAAGCCGAAGAGGTACGCATTCTCGGAAAAGTAACCGAACAGCTTCCGTTTGAGATCGCGACTTCACGCGAAACACGCGAGGATGTTCGCCTGAAATACCGCTATCTCGACCTGAGAAACAAAAAGGTGCATGACAATATCGTGCTTCGTTCTGATATTATTGCTTTTTTGCGCGATAAAATGCGCGAAATGGGCTTTTTGGAATTACAGACCCCCATTTTGTCAACCTCATCTCCCGAGGGCGCGCGCGATTATCTGATCCCCAGCCGCAAGCATCACGGAAAGTTCTATGCTCTGCCTCAGGCACCCCAGATCTTTAAGCAGATATATATGGTTTCGGGATTTGACAGGTATTTCCAGATCGCGCCGTGTTTTCGTGACGAAGACGCGAGAGCCGACCGCTCTCCCGGCGAGTTTTATCAGCTCGACTTTGAGATGAGTTTTGCTACACAGGAAGACGTTTTTGCTGTTGCGGAAGAAGTGCTTTCTGCCGTATTCAGCAAGTTTTCCGATAAAGAGGTGAGCGCCGCTCCGTTCAGACGAATTACCTTTGCCGAGGCTATGCTGAATTACGGCTCGGACAAACCCGACCTCAGAAACCCGCTTATAATCAAGGAGCTTTCGGATCTGTTTGTAGACAGTGACTTCAAGCCCTTCGCAAACAAGTGTGTCCGCGGAATACGCGTACCGAAAATGGCTTCACAGTCCAAGAGCTTTTTCAAGAATATGGAGGACTTTGCGGTAAACGAGGTCGGAATGAAAGGACTCGGTTATTTCAAGGTCGAAGATGGCGAAAACGGCGGCTTTAAATACAATGGACCTATCGATAAGTTTTTGAACGATGAACAAAGAGCCGAGCTTGCAAAGCGCTGTGAGCTTGAGGTCGGAGATGTTCTTTATTTCATCGCCGATTCTGCCAAAAACGCTCCGAAGTTCGCGGGACAAATTCGTACAGAGGTCGCAAAGCGTATAGAGCTTATTGACGAAAGCCGCTTTGAGCTTTGCTTTATTGTTGATTTCCCGATGTACGAGCTTGACGAGGAAACGGGAAAGATAATCTTTACGCATAATCCGTTTTCAATGCCCCAGGGCGGTCTTGAGGCGCTTTTAAACAAAGACCCGCTCGAAATTCTCGCTTATCAGTACGATATTGTCTGCAACGGCGTTGAGCTTTCGTCCGGAGCGGTCAGAAACCACGACCTTGACACTATGGTAAAGGCGTTTGAGATCGCGGGATACACTGAAGAGGATGTTGCGTCAAAGTTTGGCGCACTCTACAATGCCTTCAAGTTCGGAGCGCCGCCTCACGCGGGAATGGCGCCCGGCGTTGACCGTATGATAATGCTTCTTACGGGCGAGGAGAGCATACGCGAGGTAATTGCGTTCCCGCTCAATTCAAACGCGCAGGATCTGCTTTTAGGCGCGCCTACGGAGGTCACCGAACAACAGCTTCGCGAGGTTCATATCAAGGTAAGAAAGCAGAACTGAAAAAGTAATGAGAAACAGTACAAAAAATCCCTCCATATCAGGAGGGATTCAGCTTGTAGAAAAACCAAAAAGCGATGTTTTGACGAAATTATTTAAAAAGAATTTCAAAATTCATCAATTTGCGGCAGCGGAGCTGCCGCAAATTGAGAACCGCTTAAAATTTTTTCAAAAGAAAAAATTTTAAGCTTTTTGAAATTCACGATCCTCTATTACGTTGTTTTTGACAGTTTATATACAGTCAGAATCCTTCCATATCAGGAGGGATTTTTCTTTTCTATGGGGTCTACTGTATAATCTTTCAGCTCAACGACATATCCGCTGATCTCAAGATCGCCTATGTTTTTTTCAAAACCGTTAGCGGAAGGAATATTTACCAACTCTCCGTAAACCGGAATCAAAAGCCGCGGATTTTCCTCTGACTGCTCATATCTTTGAAACAGACCCTTGACAGCAGTCACTGTTCCCGTGAAATCAAATAGCTGTACAACATGGTCGTGAGCCTCGTACCAATAGTCAATTTGTCCCACGTCAACAGGCGTTCTCAACGCGCCTGTTGGCAGACAAACAAGCCATTTTATGATGTCTCCGATCTTAAAAGGATCGCCGCAGCACTGCATCTGCCAGCATTCATAAAAAACACGACAGCGGTTCACGTTTCCTCCATGCCGCAATATGTAATCAGTCCTTCTTTTCCTTGAGCAGATCGCGTATTTCAGTGAGAAGAAGCTCTTCCTTGGTGGGTGCGGGCGGCTCGGCGGGCTTTTCCTCTTCCTGTTTCTTTCCGACAGACATAAGCTTGTTCATGCCCTTGATCATGAGGAACAGGATAAATGCGAGAATAAAGAAGTTGATTACTGTTGTTATAAAGTGACCGTAGTTAAGCGCGAGGCTTTCGATCTGCTCAGGTTCGAGACCTGTGTAATCGACCCACGGAAGCCTTATCATTCCCGCGATCTCGGAACCGCCGACAGAAGCGATAAGCGGGTTTATGAAATCGGCGGTAAGCGCGGTAACTATTGACTGAAACGCGCCGCCGATGATAACGCCGACAGCCATGCTCATAACGTTGCCTTTAAGGGCAAACTCTTTAAATTCCTTGATAAATTTCTTCATAAATAAAGTCCTTTCAAAAATTTGTTTACAAGTGATATTGTAACACATTAAACATTATTTGTCAATAATTTCACAGCATTTTCTTCAAATAAATTCCCGTATAAGAATCGGGATTGTTGCTGATATCCTCGGGAGTCCCCTTTGCGACGACCGTTCCTCCGCCATCGCCGCCCTCGGGTCCCATGTCTATTATATAGTCCGCGCATTTTATCACGTCAAGATTATGCTCTATAACAAGCACAGTGTTTCCCGCATCCGCGAGAGCCTGTAAAATGTCGATAAGCTTTTGAACGTCTGCCGAATGAAGTCCCGTTGTCGGTTCGTCGAGAATATAGATGGTTTTTCCCGTAGAACGCTTTGAAAGCTCCGTCGCGAGCTTTATTCTCTGTGCCTCGCCGCCCGAAAGGGTTGTGGAGCTTTGTCCGATCTTTATATACCCTAAGCCTACGTCATTAAGCGTTTTGAGCTTGTTGAAGATACGAGGGATATTCTCGAAGAACACAACTCCCTCCGAGACCGTCATATCCAGAATATCATAAATGCTCTTGCCTTTGTATTTTACTTCAAGCGTTTCGCGGTTATAGCGCTGACCCTTGCACACCTCGCACGGAACGAAGATATCGGGCAGGAAGTGCATTTCGATCTTCAGAATGCCATCGCCCTCGCAAGCCTCACAGCGACCTCCCTTTACATTGAACGAAAAGCGTCCCGCCGTATATCCGCGCGTTTTAGCGTCGTTTGTCTGTGCGAAAAGGTCGCGGATATCCGTGAATACGCCCGTATAGGTCGCGGGATTTGAGCGCGGAGTTCTGCCTATGGGCGACTGGTCGATCATAATTACCTTATCAAGGTTTTCCACGCCCTTCATATCCGCGAATTTTCCCGCTCTTACGCGCCCTCTGTTCAGCTTTCCGAACAGATTCTTGTAGATTATCTCGTTTACAAGCGAGCTTTTTCCGCTGCCCGAAACTCCCGTAACACAGGT
>JAFLUE010000075.1 GCA_022508945.1 Oscillospiraceae bacterium | reverse complement strand
GGCGACTGCGACAGGATAATCGAGATATGGAACCTTGTTTTCACCCAGTTTGACAACGACGGCAAGGGCAACTATACCCAGCTTTCCACAAAGAATATCGACACGGGAATGGGTCTGGAGCGTCTGGCTTGTGTAATGCAGGACGTGGATAACCTTTTCGAGGTCGATACGGTAAAGAATATAATGGGCAAAATATGCTCTATTGTCGGCGTGAACTATCATGACGACGACAAAAAGGATATCTCGATCCGCGTTATTACCGACCATATCCGCTCTACGACCTTTATGGTCGGCGATGGGATACTCCCCTCAAACGAGGGAAGGGGCTATGTGCTTCGCAGGCTGCTGAGAAGGGCTGCGCGCCACGGGCGCTTGCTCGGATATAACAAGCCGTTTTTATATGAGGTCTGTGACACGGTCATTGACGAAAACCTGTCGGCATATCCCGAGCTTAACGAAAAGCGCTCGTATATCAAAAAGGTCATTCAGACCGAAGAGGAGAGCTTCGCGAAAACCATAGACAACGGCTCGGCGATACTTGACGAGATGATAGAGGAGCTGCTGAACAACAAGCAGACGACGCTTTCGGGCGAGAATGTATTTAAGCTTCACGACACCTACGGTTTCCCGCTCGATCTGACAAAGGAGATACTTGCGGAAAAAGGACTGAGTGCAGATGAAGAGGGCTTCGCTCAGTGTATGAAGGTGCAGAAGGAGACCGCGAGAGCAAACAAAAAGCTCGGCGGCGGCTGGGACAATGCGAAAAACAGCGACCTTGACGCGCTGAAAACCGAGTTTGTGGGCTATGACACTCTCGAATGCGAGGCGAAGATACTTGCCATAACCAAAGACGGAGAAAGCGCGGAGCTTTGCGGCGAGGGCGACGAGGTCGGAATAGTCATCGACAGAACGCCGTTTTACGCGGAAATGGGCGGACAGGTCGGCGACAAGGGCGTTATTTTCGACAATAACGGCGAGCTTGAGGTAGTTGATACCAAAAAGCTCGGCGGAGGTCAGTTTGTCTGCAAATGCAGGGTAACAAAGGGCGGCTTTGAGGTCGGTCAGACTGTGACCGCAAGGGTAGATGAACAGCTCAGAATGGCTACCCAGCGCAACCATACCTGCTGTCACATATTACAGTCGGCGCTGAGAGAGGTCCTCGGCGACCATGTTCACCAGTGCGGCTCGTATGTTGATCCGTATCAGTGCCGTTTCGATTTCAGCCATTTCAGCGCTATGACAGCGGACGAAATTACGCGTGTGGAAAAATATGTAAATCATGTCATTATGTCGGCGGCGCCGGTCGTAACAGAAGTGCTTCCTATAGAAGAAGCAAAGAAAAAGGGCGCAATGGCGCTGTTCGGGGAGAAATACGGCGAAGTTGTAAGAGTGGTATCCGTAGGCGATTATTCGACGGAGTTCTGCGGCGGAACACACCTTAAAAACGCCTCACAGGCGGGGCTTTTCAAGATCGTGTTTGAGACCTCGGTGGCGAGCGGAGTAAGGCGAATACAGGCAATTACGGGCATGGCGGTCATGTCGATGCTTTACGACTATAAGCAGACGTTAGACAACACCTGCGCGGTGTTGAAGGCTCAGAACGCGGACGACCTGGTTCGCAGGGCGGAGAGCGTAATGACCGAGCTTAAGGACAAGGACAGGAAGATAGAGAGCATGGAGCAGGCGGCGGCAAATGCAAAGCTTGGCGATATCTTCGCGGACGTTCCCGAGATAAACGGCGTAAAGCTTGTCGCGGCGAAGCTTGACGGAATGGGCGCGGACGGACTTCGCAAGATCGGCGATACGATAGCGGATAAGTACGATTGCTTTGTGGCTGTGCTTGCGGGAACGGCTGACGGTAAGTCGAACATTCTGTGCAAATGCTCTAAATCCGCAATTGAAAAGGGCGCAAACGCGGGAACGCTTGTGCGCGAGATCGCGGCCGCGGCGGGCGGAAAAGGCGGCGGAAAGCCCGATCAGGCCATGGCGGGAGTACCCGACGCGGCAAAGCTCGGCGACGCGCTGAATGCGGCAAAGGACATCGTGTCGAAATATATCAAGTAACAGAAAAGTGTATAAAAAGTCTTTGAAAGGGAGTCTGAGGGTGCATTATGCGCCCTCGGAAAATTAAAGAAATGTCCCGATTCGGCGAAGGACATCAAAGCTAATTAAGCTTTCAGCGAAAGGAGAACGCGATGAGGAGATCGATATCCGTGATCCTTGCGGCTGTAACGGCTCTGAGCCTTACGGCGTGTAATAATAAAGACAGCGGTCCTTCCGATCCTTCGGAACCCGACAACACCGCTTTTTATGCCAACGTCGCTAAAATCGCCGAAAATTTTTATTTCGGCTTATCCGATCCGATCGACGGACTCCCGAATCATTCGGGAAACGACAGCGGGTTGCTGCCGGCTATTGAGGCGGCTCTAAAGAGTGATGGATCGGGAAAACTGAGGTCGCTTCTGGAAGAATTTGCTATTGAACCCGACTTTGGGAAGCGCGTTTCGCTTTCGGAGGAAATGCTTCTGATCATGTGTGACGCGGAGGATATTTTCGATAACGGAGAGCTGTTCAGTCCCCAAAGGCTCAAAATAATGCAGGCGTTCTGGGGTGATCCAAGCGAGCTCGAACCGCCGCAGACCTCCGAACAGGCGGCGTATCTCGAAACGGCGTACAAATATGCTTTGGAGCATTACACAATATCGCTTATAGGCAGTCAGATACACGATGATCTGGACTATATCAAGAAAACCGTTCTTGAAGATGAAACGTCTGTGCCTTATATGTGGTATTATAACGTACATTTGGTTTATGGCATGAGGCTGGATGAAATGACGGAAAAGCAGTTTTGTGACAACTGTTTGTTTTTGACATATTACTGTAAACTGAATGATAACGATTACAGAATGATATTTGAGTTCAGGGCATATATTGAAGAGCGTTACCCCGAATATCTGGAGCTTATTGACAGATCGATTTATGAAGCGATACGCGCAAATGGCGAAGGCGAGCTTAACGGAACGGAGAAATCGGACATTCTGCTCGGAGGAAACGGGAACGACATAATAAGCGGCGGCGCAAGTCACGACTGGCTTATCGGCGGCGGGGGCGATGATATTCTGGACGGCGGCGAGGGAAACGACTGTCTTGAGGGCGGAGAGGGAGACGATACTTATGTATTTGGGCGAACAAGCGGAAGCGATGTTATCATCGATTTTGACGGCAATAACACGATAAGGTTCGAGAGGGTCTTATTAAGTGAAGTCACGGCATGGTCATTCTCCGAGGACGACCTTATGGACGATGTAAAGCTGTGCATTACGGGGACGGACGCCGTATTGGTAATAAAGAACTACTTTTCTGATGAAAAATACCGCAGGTTTGAGCTGGAGTTCGGAGACGCGAAAATGAGTATCGACGCGCCCGAAAGTCCGCTTTCGCATATCGACGAAGAACCCGATAGCTTCAACGCCTCGGAATCAAGCGCGGTCATCGCATATGAGTAACTTTCGGCAGCGTTTTGTGAGAGAACATTGAGATGAAAAAAACTACTTTTCAGATAACTGCCGCAGCTTATCTTGCGGTAAATTCGGTGTTTATTCTGCCGGCGGTATTTATGTCGTTTTGGAATTCGATCACTCTTGATTTTCCTATAAATATTTACTTTATCGCTATGGTGTTTTACTATGTGTTCGGGATGACCTTTGTGCATCTTGTGCTGGACGCGGGTTATCTGGTATATTCCATTCGGCGGTTTGCTAAGGAACGAAAAGGGCTTGTGTTAGCCGTGTCAGTTTTAGTTGTCGTACTCAGCACGGCGGCTAATGTCCTGTGGATTATGCGCGGACGACCGTTTACTATACAGTGATTTCAGAGTATTTTCGTGAAATAAATCGGGTTTTTGGGCAGAAAAATCCACTGTTTTTTCGGCAATAAATTGTGCTTTTTTTTGAGCTGAAAACGTGACGATTTTTCGGTTAAAAATACCTTGTTTTTAAGGCGAAAAAATTGCTTTTATAAGTGAAAAAATATCACGTTTTTGGGTAAAAAATATATTGATTTTAAAACCAAAAAAGTCCTTGTTTTAAGGCGAAAAAACTTTGCTTTTCCGATGAAAAATATCTTGTTTTTCAGATAAAGAATACCTTGATTTTAAAGCGAAAAAAACTCCTGATTTTTCGGCGAAAAAATCTCTGTATTTTGAGTAAAAATATCCTGATTTTTCGGCAGAAATAATTTGGTGTTTTTATGCAATAAATCATAGCTTTCAGAGTAAAAAAATCCCATGTTTTTTCAATAAAAAATATCTTTATTTACAAGTTGAAAAAACCATTGTTTTTAATGAATAATCTTCGCTTTTAAAGCGAACTATTCCTGCTTATTCGGCAATAAAAAACTTTGAATTTTTTAAATCAGAAAATCCTTGTTTTTTAGGTTAAAAAAATACTGATTTGTGAGGAAAATAAATCCCATTTTTTAAGGAGGTCATTATGGACTGTTTATTCTGCAAAATTATCGCGGGTGAAATTCCCTCGACGAAAGTGTATGAGGACGACAAGATACTCGCGTTCCGCGATATCGCGCCGCAGGCTCCCACGCACATTCTCGTCATTCCAAAGGAGCATATCGGCGGCGTTGACGAGCTTAATGAAAATAATGCGGCGGTCGTATCGCACATCTTCGCCAAGATCGCCGAGATAGCTAAGCAAGAGGGCTTGGAAAACGGCTATCGCGTTGTTTCAAACATCGGCGAGGACGGCGGTCAGACCGTTCGCCACCTGCATTTCCACATTTTAGGCGGCAGGAAGCTAAACACGGGAATGGCGTAAAATGGGAAGAATAACCGAAGCGCAGCTTAAAAACGAGCTTAAATCGGGAAGTCTTTCGCGGGTATATTTTTTATACGGCGAGGAGGATTTCCTTGTAAAGACATATGCGGACAGGATCGTCGATATCGCTGTACCCGAGGAAGTAAGAGATATGAACTTCATAAGGTTTACGGATGCGCCGCGCTCGGCGGAGCTTATGGACTATCTCGACGGGATGCCGGTTTTTGCGGAGTATAAGTGCGCGCTAATAATGGATCTGGATCTCGAACAGCTCGACGCGGCGGAGCAGAAAAACTATCTCGCGCTTTTAAAAAACATTCCCGAAAGCTCGGTGCTGATCATCGAACAGCTCCACATTAACGCAAACGATTACAACGACAAGAAGATCAAGGAAAAGCCGAAAAAGCTTCTTGAAGCGGCGAATAAAAACGGCGCAGTATGTGAGTTCAAGTATCTGTCGCTCGACAGAGTATGTACTCAGATACGAAGGAAGGTCGAGCGCGGGGGCTGTACCATCTCGGACGAGAACGCCGCGTTTCTCGCGGAGGAATGCGGAAGAAGCCTTACTGTTCTCGGTCATGAGATAGACAAGCTCTGCGCGTACAGGCAAAGCGGCGAGATAACGAAGGACGACCTGAACGCGCTTGTGCCGAAGCGGGCGGACGCGGGAATATACACGCTTGCGGACGCGCTTTTTGAGGGCAGGACAAAGGATGCGTTTGAAATTTTGGACGAGCTTTTTGTCCAGCAGTTTGACGAGCATAAAATTTTCTTTGCGCTTTCGGGTTATTTTGTTGACTTATACCGCGCAAAGCTCGGAAAAACGGCGGGAAAAAACTATTCCGAGACTGCTCAGGCGTTCGGCTATTACGGCGGCAGAAGCTATGCGATGAAATATGCCTATCCGAAGGCGGCAATGCTTTCGGAACGATATTTGGGTGACTGTCTGACTGTTTTATACAGGACAAACAGGCTTCTGAATTCCTCGAAGATGAGCGACCGAACACTTATTGAAAGCGCGGTCGCGGAGCTTTCAATGCTTAAGAAAACAGATGATTAAAATAAAACAGGCAATAATTGTCGAGGGAAGATATGACAAGATAACGCTATCAAACCTCGTGGACGCTGTCATAATCCCGACAAACGGCTTTTCGATATACAAGGACGCCGAGACCGCCGAGCTTATAAAGCTTTTCGCAAGGACAACGGGGGTCATTATCCTCACAGACAGTGACAGCGCGGGTTTTCAGATACGCGGCAGGCTTAAAAGCATAATCGGCGGCAAAAATATAACAAATGTTTTTATTCCGGAGATTTACGGAAAGGAAAAGCGAAAGCGCAAATATTCAAAACAAGGGCTTTTGGGCGTAGAGGGAATGACGAAAGAGGTATTGCTTGATGCGTTCAGCCGCGCGGGGGTGTTTGCCGAGGAGGGCGAAGAAAACGCCGATCCGATCACAAAGGCGGATCTGCTCGACTTAGGTCTTTGCGGGGGCGAGAATTCCTCAAAGCTCAGAGTAAGGCTTCAGCAAAAGCTCGGGCTTCCGTCGAGGCTTTCGGCGAATATGCTTCTTGAAGCCGCAAACGCAATGTATACCCGCGAAGAATTTTTAAACATTACGACAAAAATTTTGGGAGAGTTAAAGTAAATGGTATTTTCAAGCCTAACATTCTTGTTTTTCTTCTTTTTGCCGATAACTCTGACAGCATATTATCTCGTTCCGAAAAAGCTGAAGAACATTGTTATCCTGATAAGCGGGCTTGTTTTTTACGCCTGGGGAGAGCCTATTTATGTGCTGGTCATGATAGCGTCAACATTTATAGACTATACTGCCGGAAGAATAATGGACAAATATGACGGAAAGCCGAAGCTGAGGCTTGCCTGTCTTATTGTTTCGATAGTGATGAATCTGGGTCTTTTGGGTACATTCAAATACCTCGGGTTTCTTATTGATTCGGCAAACAGTTGGTTCGGTCTTGAGATACCTAATCCTAACCTGCCGCTTCCGATAGGGATAAGCTTTTTTACTTTCCAGTCTATGAGCTATACAATAGATCTGTACAGAAGAAACATAAAGGTCCAGAAAAACGCCGTCAGCTTTATGGCTTTTGTAACGCTCTTTCCGCAGATCGTCGCGGGACCCATCGTAAGATACGAGGATATCCAGAATGAGATAAACGAACGGACTATAAGCGAAAAAATGATCGGAAACGGTATTTCGCGCTTTATAACGGGGCTTGGAAAAAAGGTCCTTATAGCAAACAATATCGGCGAGCTGTGGACGCAGATAAAGGCGCTCGACTATTCGAGCCTGTCGGCGGGAACGGCTTGGCTCGGGATCTTGGCGTTTGCCTTCCAGATATACTTTGACTTCTCGGGGTATTCGGATATGGCTGTCGGAATAGGAAAGATGATGGGCTTTAATTTCCCGGAGAATTTCGATTATCCTTATATGTCGAAAAGCATAACGGAGTTCTGGCGGCGTTGGCATATGACCCTCGGCGCGTGGTTCAGAAGCTATGTCTATATCCCCCTCGGCGGAAATCGAAAGGGGACTGCGAGAACTGTAGTAAACCTGCTTATAACATGGGCCGTCACGGGAATATGGCACGGCGCCTCGTGGAACTTTTTGCTGTGGGGGCTGTATTTCGGGATACTGATAGTTATAGAGCGGTTGTTCCTCGGAAAGGCGCTTGAAAAAATACCATCGTTTTTCAGTTGGTTCTATACATTTATTCTGGTCGTGTTCGGCTGGATAATGTTCGACGGTGTAACACAGGGAACGACCGATTTCATTGATATGTTCGGTCAGGTGTTCGGCTATATCGGGGCAATGTTCGGAGCAAACGGAGTATTTATCGACGATTACACGACAAGAGCGTTTGTTAATTACGGTATCATGTTTGCGTTCTGCATAGTAGGCTCGACAAATACGCTGAAAAACATTGTTGATCTGATAAAGGAAAAAGCTCCGGGCTGGGTAATGTACGGATATCCCGTCGTTCAAACGGCGGTCATGCTCGCGAGCGTCGCGTTTATAACCACCTCGACCTACAATCCGTTTTTGTATTTCAACTTTTAAGGAGGCGGAGAAATGAAGTTTAAAATGACGCCGGATAAGCTTATGATCGCGCTTTTCGCGATAGTTCTGCTTGTCATTCCGACAACGACGCTGCTGCTTCCGAAAAGCGAGAGGAGCGAAAACGAAAACCGTACTCTCGCGAAGTTTCCGAGCCTTGTAAATCAGGTGAAGCTCGATAAAGCGCAGACCCTTGAGGAGGTAATACAGGCGGTAAAATGGGATTATATAATCGACCGAAAGAATCCGAGCTTTATGGATGATTTTGAGACCTATTTCGCCGACCACCTCGCGGGAAGAGAGATTTGGGTAAAGACCTCGAACAAAATGTCCGCGGCTATGGGCAGAGACGAGATAAACGGCGTTTATACCGTTGACGGAATGATGATCGAGACCTTCCGCGACTATGACAAGAACGAGGTCCAAAAGTCCATCGACGCGATAAATGCTTTTGCCGAGCGGTATTCCGATATCCCGATGTATTTTTTGCTCGCTCCGACCGCTCAGGAGATATACAAGCCGCGGATGACGTCATATTCGGGAGTTACAAGCGAGAAGCTGTTTATCGAGGAATGTGCTGCAAAGCTTAAAAACGTAGGCTATATCGATGCTTTAGGCTATCTTTCGGGAAAATCGGGCGATTACATCTATTATCGCACCGACCACCACTGGACAAGTCTCGGCGCGTATTACGCGTATTGTGCCTGTGCATGGCAGCTTGGCTTCAATCCCATAGGGCTGAACGAGTTCAATATTGAAACGGCGAGCAGCTCGTTTTACGGCACGCTTTATTCAAAAACGCTTGACGACAGCATCGCCCCCGACAGCATCGAGTATTATCACCTTGCGAACGGCGAGCCGAAGGTGACGCTTACGAGAATAAACGGCGACAAGATCGAAACGTGTGATTCGCTTTATGTCCGCGAATATCTTAAAACAAAGGACAAATATTCGTCGTTTACGGGAGAAAACGTTCCGATCGTGACGATAGATACCGATGTGGATAACGACAAACAGCTCCTCATAATAAAGGACAGCTATGCCCATTCGCTCGTTCCGTTTTTGTCTAAACACTACAGCAGGATAACGATGGTGGATATGCGGTATATAAACACCGATCTGAATCACTTTATAACTGTACGCGATTATGATAGGATATTATTTGTTCATAACGTCATAACCTTCAGCGAGGAGAGCTATCTCAAAAAGCTTGCGCTTACGGCATGAGAGCGGAATTTTTCCGCGGGCTTTAAGGAACGGTAAAAATGAGAGAAATAATTTTTGAGGTCAGCAGCAGTGAGGACGGACTCTCCGCGCGCGCCTTCCTGAACAGGCGCGGTGTTTCAAAGCGCGCCGCGATGCTCCTTAAAACCGGCGGCGGGCTTACGCGGAACGGCGGGCTGCTTCGGACTATCGACAGGGTCTACGCCGGAGAGAGGATAATGGTTCGTGTTCCGGAGGAAAAATGCGGGTTTGAGCCGAATTTCGGGCTGTTTGCTCCGATAGTTTATGACGACGAGGACGCGGTCGTTTTCGACAAGCCCGCGGGACTCGCCGTACACCCTTCTGCGGGTCATTATTCCGATACTCTCGGAAACTATTTCGCGGTCAAATTTCCCGACGCGGTCTTTCGCGCGATAAACCGCCTCGATAAGGATACGACGGGGCTTTGTCTGTGCGCGAAAAACGCCCTTGCGGCGCCCGTTTTGCCGAAGGGCTTTGACAAGACATATTATGCCGTTATAAGCGGTATTATAGAACAGCC
The DNA here is from genome assembly GCA_022508945.1 of Oscillospiraceae bacterium. Lineage (GTDB taxonomy): Bacteria > Bacillota > Clostridia > Oscillospirales > Ruminococcaceae > CAG-115. Next base: position 455 of record JAFLUE010000075.1, on the reverse strand, counting down.
CGGGGTCATCGACCTTCCGATAGGGAGAGTTTCGGACAGCATAATAAAGCGCGAGGTGAGAAATGACGGTGAGCCTTCCGTAACGCGCTACAGGCCTGTGCTGTATGAAAACGGACAGACGCTTCTTGAAATAAAACTAAATACGGGAAGAACACACCAGATACGCGTACATTTTTCTCATATCGGATATCCGCTTCTGGGAGATGAGCTTTACGGCGGCGACTGCTCAAAGATCGGCCGCCAGGCTCTCCACTGCGGCAAGATCAGCTTTATAAAGCCGTTTACCGATGAGAGGATATATCTTGAAAGCCGATTTCCGGACGATATGAAAAGCTTGTTTTCTTCTGTTGAGGCGGTATACAAGAGTTGAAAAGTCTTAAATAATCACCAAAAAACCTTTGATAAAACTGTATAATGTTTATAAAATTTGCAATAGCTCTTGATTTATTTTGAGG
>JAFLUE010000074.1 GCA_022508945.1 Oscillospiraceae bacterium | reverse complement strand
TGAGAAACCAGTGGAATCTAACGCAAAAAGGGTTGGCCGAAAAGCTCGAAATCGTTTTGGAGTGTGAAAAGATCGAGGATTATCGGGTCGAGACTCCCACAAGAATTTACACGTATCTTTTGAATGATATGGCGGAGGAATTTAAAGTAAAGCCGCTTTTGCTCAATGTATTTTCCGAGGAGGACGAGCAGGAGCTTATCAAAGAAGCCGATGAGGATAGCGGCAGCGAGAAAAAGGGATTTTTCAAAAAGCTGTTCGGGAAAAAGTGAGGTGACTTAAATGTTCTTTTTTTCAAAACGCAGTAAAAAGCCTAAGGAAGAAGAACTTATAGTTGACAATCCTGTGCTCGGAAAAATGGAGTATATATTTAATTGGTGGTCATTTGATCATATTGACGTGTTCATGTTTGGAAAAAAATATTCTGTAAAATATGTTGCGGCATCTAATAATAATCAAGATACTCCAAACTCTATACAAGAAGACACTTTCAAAAAAATGTTGGCAGAAAAGGAAAAATGGCAGATTGATGTCGAGCAAGCTGTTTTACGAGAAATCAAACTCGATCCCTCCCTTGAATATAAAGACGTTATTGATGTTACCGGAATACACATATCACGTGATGGAAGATATGGAATAGCAATGGAGATATCCGAAGATTATCTTGATGTTGTAGATTTGGACGAGCTTGATATTACGCCTGATGAGTGCTTTGGAGTGTCTGTTTTTCCCGATTTATGTGTGATTAAATCGGGAGATACATTCGATGATATTTTTGGGCATAGTGTTTTTTAAAAATCGACATTAAATTTAATTGTCGATAATTACATTATTACAGTGAGGTGAACAAGTTGTCTACCGTTTGCGCTATCGCCACTCCCGCGGCTGTCGGCGGGATCTCCGTTGTGAGGATCTCGGGGGAAAGGGCGGTTGAAGTCGCGGAAAAGGTTTTCGTGCCTATTGGAAAAAGGGTCTCGGAAATGCGTGGATACACCGCCGCCTACGGAAAAATTTATGATGGTGACGAACGGCTTGACGACGGAGTTCTGCTCGTTTTCCGCGCGCCTCATTCCTATACGGGCGAGGACGTGTGCGAGATATCCTGCCACGGAGGGATATATGTTACACAGCGCGTTTTAAGAGCCTGCATAAAAGCGGGCGCGGAGCCTGCAGCGGCGGGAGAATTTACTAAACGCGCTTTGCTTAACGGAAAAATGTCGCTTACTCAGGCGGAGGCGGTAGCGGACATAATCTCGGCGCAGGGAGAGCAGAGCCTTAACTGTTCAAACCTTATGCGCGAGGGTGCGCTATACCGCGAGACCGAGCGCATCTCCGAAAAGCTTATGGAGGTCTCGTCTCAGATATCCGCCTGGATAGATTATCCCGACGACGACACGCCTGTTGTTACAAACGAATGGCTCGAGGAAAAGCTTGGTGAAATAAACGATGATCTCAGCAGGCTTTTGAAGAATTATGACATGGGAAAGCTCATACGCGAGGGAATTTCCTGCGCTATCGTCGGAAAACCCAATGTCGGAAAATCCACGCTTATGAATTTGCTTTCGGGAGAAGAGCGCAGCATCGTAAGCTCGGTTGAGGGTACAACGCGCGATGTTGTTGAGGAGACCGTAAGCTTGGGCGGGGCGGTGATGAAGCTGTCGGACTGTGCAGGGATACGCGAGACCGAAGACGAGGTCGAAAAGATCGGCGTTGGGATAATGCTGAAAAAGCTGAAAAACGCGGATATCGTCCTTGCGGTCTTTGACGGTTCGAGGGATATTTCGGACGAGGACGAGCGGCTGTTTAAGCTTATTGAAGACAAGACCGTGATTCCTATAGTCAATAAAAGCGATCTCGAGCAAAAGCTTGATATCTCCTTGCTTGAAAAAAGGCTCGGTAAATGTGTGATAATATCGGCAAAAGATTCGGGAAGCGCGGAACTTTTGGGTAATGAGATCAGCTCTCGGCTGAACCTCGGGAACTTTGACGCAAGCGCGGGTTTTCTCGCAAACGAGCGCCAGCGCGGCTGTGTGATAAGAGCGAAGGACGCTGTGGAAAACGCGTTTAATGCCGTCAGAGCGGGGATAACTCCCGACGCTGTGGGGGTGGAGCTTGAACAGGCATTAAACGCGGTCTTCGAGCTTTCGGGAAAGAGCGCGTCCGAGGAAGTTATCGCACGGGTCTTCGAGAGATTCTGCGTGGGGAAATAGTTATTATTTTCGCAGTCGGTCAGTTAAATATGTTATATTCAAAATAAAATAAAAGGGTGAGCTTTATGGAAAAAAAGGAAAAGAAAAGACCTGTAGGCAGACCTAAGGGAAGTACCGCAAAAAAGGCGAAAGCAAAAGCCGCCAGAGAGGCTAGATCAGCAGTTGCCGCCGAAAAGAAGACTTCGGCGAAAAAAGCTCAGGACGACCTTATCTTCGCGCTGGATATCGGAACACATTCGATCGTGGGGGTACTTGCGAAAAAGACAGGCGGACTTTGCGAAATAATAGATATGGAAACGGTCGTTCATGAAAAGCGCTGTATGAATGACGGACAGATCGAGGACATTATGGCTGTCGCGGAGGATATCCGCAAGGTTCGCGCGGAGCTTGAGCGCAGAAATTCGATAATGCTGTCAAAGGCTTGTATAGCCGCGGCAGGACGCGCTCTTAAAACTGTAAGGGCTTCGTGGGAATATAAGCTTGAAAAGGATAAGCTTATAACAAACGAGATACTTAAAACGACCGAGCTTGACGCTGTACGCAGAACGTGCGCCCAATATACCGCCAAAACTCAGTTCTCCGACAACGAGCCGGCGGCGTTCTATTGCGTAGGTCACAGCGTGGTCTCGCTTACGCTGGACGGATTCAGAGTCACAAAGCCCGAGGGTCATCGCGGCGAACGGCTGACGACAGAGATAATCGCGGCGTTTTTGCCGTCATTTGTCGTAGAGAGCTTGTGCGCGGCGGTCGATGAGGCTAAGCTTGAGGTCGCGAGCATTACGCTCGAGCCTATCGCGGCGATGAACGCTGTGATACCGCAGGAGCTTCGTATCATAAACCTTGCCTTGTGCGATATAGGCGCGGGAACCTCCGACGTTGCTGTTTCGCGTGACGGGAGCGTGGTGGCTTACGGAATGGCTACGACCGCGGGAGATGAGATATCCGAGGCTATTATGAAAGAGCTTTTGGTCGATTTTAACACGGCTGAGGCTATAAAAACAAGTCAGGACAGCGAGATATCCTATACCGACGTTTTGCTTAAGGAGCATAAAATAAAGCGTGAAAGGGTTTCGGAGATCACCGCGCCGGTTGTGTCGGAGCTTGCAAAGATAATAGCGGACGAGATCATTTCCGCAAACATAACTCCTCCCCAGGCGGTATTTCTTGTGGGGGGTTCAAGTAAGCTTCCGGGACTCGCAAAGCTTGTAAGCGCGGAGCTTAATATTGAAGAAAACAGGATCATTGTCGGCAAAAAGGAGCTTTTCAGGAAAATCAAGTACCCGGAGGAAATGTTGCTTGGCGCCGAACACACAACTCCCCTTGGAATAGCCGTAAGCAGCGGTGAGGGAGTTTCCTACGATTTTACGACAATAACCGTAAACGGAAAGCGGCTGCGTGCGATCGAGACAAACAGAATAACCGTATTTGAGCTTTTGGGACTTGCGAAAATAAAGCCCGAACAGCTTATGGCAAGCTCGGGTAAATCATTATCGTTTACACTCTCGGGAGAAAAAATAACGCTTCGCGGAAAAGCCTCTTCTCCGTCCGAAATAATCGTAAACGGCGTCAGCGAGTCGATAAACACGGTCGTTACAAAGGGCGACGAGATCACGATCATTCCCGCGCAAAAGGGAGAGGACGCGTCCGCAAAGCTTTCGGACTATATTGATATAAGCTCCGCGAAAACCTTTAGTATAACGGCATTCGGCGAGAAGACCCGCGCGGGAATATTTGTTTACGTAAACGGAAAACAAACAAATTCCGACCGCAGGATACACGACGGCGATGTGATCGAAACGACCGATCTGTCGACCGTATCCGCAGTCGCAAAAAGCCTCGGCGTCGACGAAAACGAGCGCCTTTTGCTAAACGGAAAGGAATCGGACGGCTTTGAGCTTCTTAAAAGCGGCGATATCATTACATACGCGAAGCCGTTTACAGAGGTAAAGGAGGTCAGCATATCCGAAATTTCCGGATCGTCTCAGGAGCCTGTTTTTGAAAATCAGGAGGAGAAGTCCGCCGGAACGACCATAATCGTAAACGGTATAGCCTCGGTATTTCCTCTGCGGGAGGACGGAAAACAGCCTATTTTCCTCGATATAGCTACGGCGTTTTCCGATAATCCGACCGAGCTTCTTTCAAAAGCGAAAACTATTACCGTAAACGGAAAGATCGCGCGGCTCGACGAGGTTATTTATGACGGAGACGTTATAGTTATAGAATGACGGACCGAATATTTGTTTGTCCTAAAGCGGATTTTATTTAATTCGTAATGCATAATTGTTATTGCTTAATACCTGATTACGCGTTGATTTAAGGGTTTGATTTTATGAAGAAATTTACAAAAGCCGTTGTTTCGGCGGTTTTGGCGGTCATCCTGTGCGGCTGTTCGGCAATCCCCGATCTGGAAAGCATAGACTCCGGTGCTTCGGAGCCTTCGGGAAACGAAAGTTCCTCATCGTCTGTAATTTACGACGAAAGCGAGCCGGATCAGTTTGACATAAACAAACAGGAATTTGTCATAAAGCTAAATGCCGAGGGCGGAGTTTTTGATAAAGCGGAAACGCTTAGCGACGGCGATTTTGACGGAAAAGGATATGTAAGATTTAAACAGGGCGGAAAGCTTACGCATATCGTAAATACAAACACCGCCCAGCACTATCGTTTTGTTTTGGCGGTTCGCTCGGAGACCGGCGCGTCCATAAGCATAAGCTTAAAGGATAAAACCGAGGGAATGTTTTATGTTCCGCCATCCGAAAAGGACAGCGACGGAAACGCTTCGCAGAAGTTTGTATATGCCGCGGTCGATTGTGTTTATCTTGTTGAGGGGAAAAACGTTTTTTCTCTGAATATTGATAAAGGAACGGCAGATATTGACTATATAATAGTAGAAAGCTCGGAAAATGTCGATAGGTCATATTACCGTACGGGAACCTCAGCGGTAAATCCGTACGCAAGCCTCGGCGTTGTCGGAGCTATGAAATACTTTTCGGACATTTACGGAGAGTATTCGCTGACGGCGGTAAATGTTTCGGTCGGAACAAATGCCGAGATCGACGCTGTTTACAGCATAACGGGGAGATATCCGGCGATACGCGGCTCGGAGCTTGCGTATGCTGTTCTCGAAAATGAAGATAATGAGGAGACGCTTGCAAACGATATTGAGCTTGCAAAGGAATGGAGCAAAAACGGAGGCATCGTTTCATATAAGTGGCACTGGTATTCTCCAAACAGGCTTCGTTCGGTAAAAACGGGAGCGTTTGATCTTACGGAAGCGTTCAGAACGGTAAACCTTGAAGAAATCGCGCTGATGACTAACGAGGACATATCTCTGCTGAACAAAAACGGATATGTTCCGAGCGAGCTTTATTCGCTTATAACCGATATAGACAAGCTTTCGGAATCCCTTTCAAGGCTCAAGGACAAGGACGTTGTTACGGTTTTCGAGCCAATTCCGAATGCGGATTCGGGGCTTTATTGGTGGGGAGATGACCCGGCTAACTACAAAAAGCTCTACGCTCTGATTTTCAACAGACTATGTAAATTCCACAGACTTTCAAACCTTATTTTCGTTTACAACGGCGGAAATATTGATTATTATCCCGGAGCGGAATATTGTGACATTGTCGGGCAAAGCTTTTTCGAGAACTCAGGTTCGGCGTTTGCCGGAAGATTTTACGCAATGGCGAAGTCACTTCCGACAAGGAAAATGCTTGCAGTCACAGCCTGCGACGTTATGACGAGCGCGGACTTTATGAGCCGCGACAACGCTATATGGCTCTTTAGCGCAATTGAAAGCGGACAGTATCTGATCGACGAAAACGGCGCGTTTTCTTCCGAATTTAACACAGCCGCCTCGCTCAGAAAGGGATATAATTCCACGCTCATGCTGACGCGCGATGAGCTGCCCGATATAAATAAATACGTGTTGTAGGAAGCTGACAGCACACGGTATTTCAATAGGTAAAACGTGTTTATAGCCAAGCAAACAAGGGGAACCCTTTAAAAAAAGGGTTCCCCTCAGGCTGTATATAAAGTTGTCTATGCCGAGTTTATTTAAATTTGAAATTTCAAAACCGCGCATCGCGCCTTTGGCGCGGTGCGCTTGCCAAGCCACCGCGGCTACGCGCGTTATGCCCTTCGGGCAAAACGCTTTGCTCCGCCGCAGTGGCTGCATTTTGAAATTTCGCAATGCTATATTATGTAGTTATGAACTTTTTCTGCAAGCTGAGGAGAACTTTCCCGAAGCACGCAAAACATTGTCACAGCCGACAATAAATCGTCTCGAACAACAGGCGTTAACAAAAAAGGTTAAAGCTTCAACAGCCTTTTCGCGTTTTCGGAGAAGATGTTTTTGCGCTCGGCGTCGGTGTAGAGGGGATTAAGCAGGATCTCTCCTATATACATCGCGGGCGAGCAGATCGGGAAATCCGAGCCGAAAAGAAACCGCTCCGAGCCGCATTTGTCAATTCCGTGGCGAAGGACTCCGTGGCGGAAAAGTCCCGTGCCTGAAAGGTCGAGATAATAGTTTTCGCTCATTTTCATTCGCTCAAAGTGGCGAATGGGGTTTTCGCTGTCGCCGGGGTGAGCCGCGACAAAGGTGACCTTCGGATGTTTTTTGACCATCTCGTCTATCTGGTCGTTGTCGATCGTGTGGAAATTTACGATCATATTGTACATCTGCGCTGTATCAAGTATCTCGTCAAATTCCTTACATGAATAGTCCGACCATTCGCACATATACGGCACCAATTCGCCGATAAGCCGAACGCCCTTTTTGCTCATTTTCTCAATTTCCTCACAGCTCTCGCGGATATACTTCGGGTGTACATGAAATCCGGGAGTGTAAAAGCCGCCGTATTCTTCCGCAAGCTCGAGCGCCGTTTGGTTTGAAAGCGCGATCTTATCCCAGAGCGTCGTACCCTCCGGATATTCTCTCAGCAGGCTGAGAGCTGAACCGCATATATGCGAGATACCTAAGCTTCTGAGATATTTCGGCGTGTTTTCGGCGGACATTCCGCAAAACTCCGTATGGCGGCAGATGTTCTCCGATGATGTCTTAAAAGGGTGGGTATGAAAATCTATAATTTCAAAGTCCATTTTCGTTCTCCTTATTATAAAATGCTCAGCGCAAAAATTCGGTATTTTCACACCTTACCGTAAAATACAAAAGCTCGTTTTTGTCTAAAAGCGCATGTATCTCAAGGCCGTTTTCCGTCTTGTAGATCTCGTCGTAAAGCCAGATAGCGCCGACAAGCTCGCCGTCCTGCTCGATGATTTTGGCATTTTTGAATACGATCGCCGTGCATATCGTAAATCCTCCCGAATTGTCGAGGCTTAAAACAACATCGCTCCCGTTTTGTTCAACCGCAGTTATCTCACAGTCGTGAAGGCATTCTTTTGCAAATTTCGAAGGCTCGTCCCCAAACGCGTCGCGTTCGGCTTGTTCAAGCTCCTTAAATGCGCGCTTCATTTTCTTTTCGTTTTCCTTGCAGAACTTCGCAATAAGCCTTTTTACTTCCTCTGTACAACAGTCCATCGCAAGTACGCGGATATCCGCAACTTTATCCAGAATTTCTTTTGGCAGATCGCTTTTAAGCCGATCTATGTTATATTCCTGTGCCTCGCGGAATTTACGCTTTGTATCCTCGGGGTCGAATTTCTCGGGTACAAAGCTTTCGCGCGCTTGTTCATATTCTTCCTTTGAGGGGAAATCGTCCTCGTCGAAAAGATCCTCAAATTTCTCGTTTGATATTTCCTCATCAAAATTTAGCTGTTCCGCTTCTTTTTTGGAATAAAGCTTTTGGTAAAACTCTTCGGAAAAAACCTCGGCTTTTTTGTTTGCTTTAAGCAGAAGATGAAGGTCAGTCTTCTGCATAATATCATACCATTCTTTTGTACAGTATTTCAATTTTAGCTCCTTCCCGAAATTTAGTTTGTTACTGACACATTTTTACAATTCATAATTTGTAACACGTAATTACACATAATTGCTGCGTGTCTGTATTTCTAATGACTTAAAGCATATGCTGCGCTCCGCGGCGCGCAGCAGTGACCTAATAAATAATTACGCATAAAAATTACTTGTTCTGTTTGGGGAGTATTTTGTTTGATTTACAGAGATCACGTAATGTGCATTGTTCACATTTCGGCGTTCTTGCCGAGCATACGCCCCTGCCGTGCCATACGAGGCGATGGCAAAATGTAATTCCCTCTTCGGGCGGGATCACCGCGCGAAGCTGTTTTTCCACGGAACCGGCGTCCGTTCCTTTCGCAAGTCCCAATCTGTTTGTAAGCCTGATAACGTGCGTGTCGCAGACGACCGCGGGCTTTCCGTAAAGGTCTCCGACAATGAGATTCGCGGTTTTTCTGCCGACCCCCGAAAGCTTCACAAGCTCCTCGATGCTGTCGGGAACGACCGAGCCGTATATATCCCTAAGCTGCCTGCACATCTCGACAATGTCCTTTGCTTTTGTATGAAACAGCCCGCAGGATTTTATATACTGTTCGACCTCCGAGACCTCCGCCTGCGCGAATGCCTCAATGCTCGGAAATCTCTCAAAAAGCGCGGGCGTAACCAAATTAACGCGCTTGTCGGTGCATTGTGCGGACAAGCGCGTTGCGATAAGTAATTCATGAGGTTTTTGGTAAATAAGCGCGCATTTTACCTCGGGATATTCCTCTTTAAGCCGCCCGATAATTTGAGCGGCAAGTTGTTTTTTAGTCACCGACTATCCCCCCAACACATTTGACAATGTATAATGTATAATGGATAATTGACAATAGCGGTGCGCCCTTCGGGCGTGAATATTTAAATATTATCAATTGTCAATTGATCAGTTGTCTTCTTCCTCCGATACCCTCATTACGCGTATCTTCAGAATATTTCTGTCCTCAACCTGTAAAACAATAAGCCTTATGCCCTCGTATTCGACCGACGGCGGCACAAGATCGACTCCCTCGGGAATATACCCGAGCTTGTCTGTAACAAAGCCCGCCATAGTTTCATATTCGTGGTCCTCGGGCAGCTCCACGTCGAATTGACCGAAAACCTCCTCGGGATCGGCTTCGCCCGAGACCTCGTAGGTATCGTCGTCGATCCGCGTTATTTCGCTCTTTTCGTCATCGTATTCGTCCTGAATATTGCCCATGACCGCTTCGATTATGTCCTCAAGCGTAACTATTCCCGCCGTTCCGCCGTATTCGTCCACGACAACCGCCATTCCCGCTTTAAGCTTGTTCATTGTCTTAAAGATCTCCGAGCATGGACACGCCTCCGGAATAAAGCTTACATCACGCAGAAAGTCCTCAATTTTAAAATCGGACAAGTCCTGCTTTCCGATAAGACAAAGCAGGTCTTTTACAATGATTATCCCGACAATTTTGTCTATCGTTTCGTCATAAGCCGGTATTCTCGAAAAGCCTAAGTCGAGCGCCATATAAATAAGGTCGTCGAGCGTTATTTTGTTTACATCCACTCCGCAGATCGCCGTTCTGTGAGTCATAACGTCCGCTGCGGTAAGCCCCGCAAACTCGAAGATGTTGTTTATCATCTGCGCGGAGTCTTCCTCTATTCCGCCCTCTTCCTCGTCCTTCGCCAAAGCGTCAACAAGATCCATGACCTCGTCTTCCGTAACGTCGGCGAAGTTTGCCCCCACCGCTTTTTTCAAAAGCGCCGAAAGCCCCTTTTCCAGCCAGATAAGGGGAGCAAGCAGGATCCTCGCCGTCTTATGCTCGTTTTGTTCGTGATTGTCCGTACTTCGGGTACCGTCTGAGTCCATAAAATTGTTCCGAAAAACAACGTCTGTTGTTTTTCCGTTTCTCCTTTCTTGATTTAACGCTGTTTATGACAATTGACAATGTACAATGGATAATTGACAATTACGGTGCGCCCTTCGGGCGCGAATATTTAAATATTGTCTGCGAAGCAGACACCTTA